>JAWWPV010000800.1:0-6856 GCA_033854775.1 Trebonia sp. | reverse complement strand
CGACGTGTTCGACTTCCCGTTCGGGGAGATCGCCCCCATGCTCGACCGCACGCCGGAAGCCGCCAGGCAGCTGGCGAGCCGGGCGCGGCACCGGGTCAAGGCGGCGGGCACGCGCGAACCGGACGGCGCCGTCGCCGAACAGCAGGCGGTGGTCAACGCGTTCTTCGCCGCCGCCAGGGACGGCGACCTGGCCGCGCTGGTCGAGCTGCTCGACCCCGAGGTCGTGCTGCGCACCGACGGCTTCGCGGGCACGCCGACCGTGCTCCGCGGCGCTGCCACCGTGTCCGGTGCCACGCTCGGCGGCGCGAGCCCGCACGCGGAATTCAGCCCGGTGCTCGTCAACGGGGCCGCCGGCATGCTCATCAGCGTGCGCGGCCGGCCAGTCGCCCTGATGGCCTTCACCGTCGTCGGCGGCCGGATCGCCGCGGTCGACGGCATCACCGACCCCGCCCGCCTGCGCCGCCTGGTCAGTTAGCGATTTTCCGCTGGTGAGCCTGCCTGCCCACTACAAGGGGGCCATGGTTTCCTCACGACCCGCGGGCCCCGGCGCTGCTGGAGGTGATCAGTTTCAGCACGGCCCGCTCGGCGTGCCCCTTGGTGGCGACGTCACCGAAATCCCGGTCCTTGCCCAGGCCATCCAGAGCGGGCGCGATCGTGACGCCTTCCTCGTAGCGGGCGATGACGCGCGGGTCGATGTAGGAGGCTCGCGCCACGGCGGGAGTGTTCCCCAGGTAACCGGCCACCTCCTGGACCACGCGGGCGACGGCGCGCTTGCGGGCAGCCGGGGACTCCGCCGCGGCAGACTCCGATACGGCCAGCCCCACGGCAGCAAGGACGGTGGCGTGCCAGGTGCGGAAGTCCTTGGCGGTGAAGTCGCCGCCGGACGCGTCCCGTAGGTAGTCGTTGATGTCCGCGGCGGTGACATTGTGACGCCCCGTGCCGTTGCGGTAGACGAGGAGGCCCTCGTGGTCGGCGCCGGGCGGGCGCCGCTTGAGGCTCCGCACGACAGCGCAGACCATCTCGTCGGCAACGGCCTGCTCGTGGTGCTTACCGCTCTTGCCCGTGTACTCGAAGCTCAGCTCGCCTTTCCCGCACGTCACGTGCTCACGGCGGATCGTCGATATCCCGAACGATCCGTTCTCGGTCGCGTACTCCTCCCCGCCCGGGCGGAAGAAGCCCAGGTCGATCAGCCGGACCGCCGCGGCGAGCACCCGGTCCCTGGACAGTCCCCGCCCCTGCAGGTCACGCTCGACCACCGCCCTGACCCGCGGCAGCGCGCGGCCGAATTCCATGACGCGGTCGAACTTCTGCTGGTCGCGGCGCTCTCGCCACAACTCGTGGTAGATGTACTGGCGGCGGCCGGCGGCGTCGGTGCCGACCGCCTGGATGTGACCGCGCGGGTGCGGGCAGATCCACACGTCTTCCCAGGCCGGCGGGATCACCAGTGCCTTGACCCGGGCGAGCGCTCGCATGTCGGCGAGGGGCGTGCCGTCCGCCGCGAGGTAGCGGAAACCGCGCCCGCACCTGCGGCGCAGGATTCCGGGGCCGGTCAGGTCGGCCCGGAGTAGCGGCGCCATCGCCCGTTCGTTCCCTTCCGCTCATACGCGGCGCCGCGGGGCCATGGCGGCGCGGACCGCCTGCCGTGCGTCAGTGCCCGCGAAGCGCGGAGATCAGCTGTGCCTTGCTCATCGAGGAACGGCCCTTGATCCCGATCTCGCGGGCGCGCTGGAGGAGGTCCTTCTTGTTCCAGTCCGCATAGGACCCGCTATGGCCGCCGCGGCGCGCGACGGACTCGCGTGAGCTACCAGCAGCCGCGTTCGCGATCCTGGCCGATTTCTCCTCGCTGTTGCCCTCCCGCCGCAGTGCCCGGTAGGTCTTCTCGTCCTTGATCTGCGCCCTGGGCATCCGCTTCCCTCCTCGCATCGCCGGACTGGGCCAGGCACGCAGCCCGGCCCCCCGGCCGGCGCCTACCCGGTGACAATTCGCTAAACGCCCGGGACCCGGTCCACCCGGCACCGGGCAGGCGAACCTGGGTAGTCCCGTCCGTGACGCGGGTCAGGCGGTGAGCAGCCGGGCGAACGGTCCCTTGCCGCCCTGCGGCTCCTTGCTGGGGGCGCCCAGCGCCCAGCCGTCGACTGCATACAGGCTGATCCGCCACAGGCCTTCCCCGCCGTCTCCGGTGGTGCGGATGTGCAAGTGATGGCCTGCCTCCGCTGAGACCTCCTTGGCGTACTCCTTGCCGAGGAGGCCCGAGGCTGGCTGAAGCGCGCTCAGCATCGGGCTGTCCTCGGCTAGCTGCGTGAAGTACGCGTCCTCGGCGATGAGGGCACCGGTCAGCACCGTCCCATGGGCAGAGACGGTGACCGGGACCTGGGTCTGGCCGGACTCGTTAACCGCGTGTACCAGCTGCCCGAGGACAGGGTCGGCGTCGTGCTTGGCCATGTCGGCTCCTTAGCGTATGAGTGGTCCCTGACGGCTACCCGGGGCCAGGGAGCCGACACCGGACGGCGGCGGCTATTCGCACCCGTGAAGGGACGGCAGGCTGAGATCGCGCCGGGAGCGGACGCGGCACGCGCTTCGCCGTCGAGGCGCTTGTTACGGGTGGGGGCGCCGGGGGGCGTCGGGCGCGGCCTGGCCGGCGGCGCGTTCTCCGAAGGCGACGTCGATCGTCTGGTCGTCGCGGCGCTGCTCGGCGTGCACGATGGCGGAAAGCACCTGCCGGTCGGCGTCGGTCGGCTCGCCACCCATAGGCAGAGACCTGGGGTAGAGCCGACGGGCCAGGACCGGGTTCAGTTCCGCGGCGTACATGCTGAGCTTGGCGAGCAGCAGCAGGAACGCCACGATGCCGATGACCGTGCCAAACGCCCCGTAGGTCGCCGAGGTGTTCTTCAGCTGGTGGGTGACCAGCCCGGTGCCGATGGTGATCAGCGCCGTGAACGCGACCGCGCCGGCGCTCGCGCCGGGACGCAGGCCGCGCGGGCCGATGGCCTTGGCGGACAGCAGGGGGAACGTGGCGAAGTAGAGCCCGGCGTTGATGACCAGCAGTCCGGCCAGCACCGTGATCCTGATCGCGTAGCTGGCTGTGCCGCCGGTCGCGTAGCCGGTGACGAAGGCGTTGACGACGAAGGCGGCACCGATGGTGAACAGCCCGGCCAGGCTGCGGCCGAGCCGCGGGAGGAAGCCGGTTCGCTGGGTCTGCGGGATGTTCCAGACGGTGGCCATCGCCTGCTGCGCGGTCTGGGTGACGCCCTGCGCCCCGTACAGCAGCCCGGCCAGGCCGATGACCAGCCCGAGCGCGCTGCCGTGCAGGGCGCCGGGGCTCGCCGGGTTGAAGCTGGAGCCGACTACCGGGAACTCGTGCAGCGTTCGGATAAGGCCCGTCCCGATCGACTGGGCGCCGATGAACCCGAACATCGTCACCACGACCAGCAGCAGCGGGAAGATCGCGGTGAACCCGTACCAGGCCAGCGCGACGACCAGCAGGTTGGCGTTGTCGTCGCCGAACTTCTTCACCACCCCGTAGGGCACCGCCGCCCACCGGGTCCGCCGCTGCCACCCGTCCACCGCGCCCATCACCCTCCGCAGGGGCCCGGCCGGGTTCACCGGGCGCCCCAGGAGCGACGACCGGGCGACGGCGCGATGGTAATCACTGTTTCCGCAGGCCTGATATCCACTGCCCGCAGTTACCCCTGGCCTGCGAAGTTAACCAGACGGTGCCACCCTGGTTCCGGCGCTCAGAAGAGTGTTGGCGGCCCGGAGGGGGCCGGCTCCGGGAGCGGCTCGACCTCTGGTACCCGGGCGCGCACCTGGTCGTGGAACCGGCGTGCCAGCTCCAGCGCGTCGACGTTGTCCGGGGTGTGGACGAACACGGTCGGGGAGCGCCCCTCGCGTAGCCAGCCGGCGACCACGCCGAGCCAGGGCTGCCATCCCGCGACCGTCCGCGCCGTGTCGTCGCGGCCGATGTACCGGACGACGGGACGGGAGGTGAGCGCCCGTGAGCGGCGGGGGAGGCGCGGCTTCTTCGTCCACGCTTCCCGCTCGGCGGCACTCACCGGAGAGCCGTCGAACAGGGCGGTGGTGTCGAAGGTCAGCCATTCCGCGCCGACGGCATCCAGCGCCCGCTCCAGCCGCTGTTCCGCCCGCGGGTCATCGAAGAAGGCGCGGTGCCGCACCTCGACGCAGTACCGGTACTCGCGGGGGAGCCGGCCAAGGAAGCCGGCGAGGACGCCGAGGTCGGCGGGGGAGAAGGACGGCGGCAGCTGGATCCAGAGGGCGTGGGCGCGAGGCCCGAGTGGCTCGATCGCCGTGAGGAAGGCACGCAGCGGCTCGTCGGCGTCGGCGAGCCGGCGCTCGTGGGTGACCGTTCTCGGCAGCTTGGGCAGGAACCGGAAGCCGGGGGTGGTCTGCCCGGCCCACGATCTCACCGTGTCGGGGGTCGGCGTCGCGTAGAAGGTCGTGTTGCCCTCGACGGCGTTGCACCAGGTCGCGTAGGCGCCGAGCCGGTCCCGCGGTGCCAGTGACCGGGGCAGGAAACGCCCCTGCCACGGCGCGTAGCTCCACATCGCGCACCCGACGTGGAGTTCCATGGGCCGAGGTTACCTGCGGGGAATATCCGACACTAATTCCTTCTGTGGCAGGCGCGCCACGTCGGACACCGGCCCGAGATGGCCGAGCTTGTCGGGGTTGACCACGGTGCGGATCGCCTGCACCATGCCGTCGGCGATGTCGAGCGCGAAGACGCTGATCACGCGCCCCCCGGCGTCGTAGGAGACCGCGCCCGGCTGGCCGTTGACCCAGGCAAGGCGGTGGTAGGCGCCGATGACCTTGCCCCGGCGGAACAGGCCGCCGAGCAGGCGCAGCACCCGCTGCCTTCCGGCCAGCGGCTGCGCGACCGCCTGGGCCTTGCCGCCGCCGTCTCCCCGGAAGACGACGTCCGGCGCGAGCATGCCGAGCAGCGCGTCCATGTCGCCTCCCGCGGCCGCGTCGAAGAACCTGCGGGCGAACTCTTCGCCTTCCGCCCGCCGGGCCGGGGCGGGCGGGCGGTCGGCCGCCTGCGCGCCGGCGAGGATGCGCTGCCTGGCCCTGGCGAAGATCTGCCGGCAGTTCACCTGGGTCTTGCCGGTGACCCTGGCCACGGCCGGGTAGTCGTACCCGAACACCTCGCGCAGCATGAACACCGCCCGCTCCACCGGGGAGAGCGCCTCGAGCAGCACGAGGAACGCCATGGACAGCGAGTCCGCCAGCTCGGCGTGCTCGGCGGGCCCCGGCTCGTCCGCGGGCACGACGACCGGCTCGGGCAGCCAGTCCCCGACGTAGGTCTCCCGCCGCACCCGCGCCGACCTCAGGTAGTTGATGCCCAGCCGCGTCACCGTCGTCGTCAGGTACGCCTTCGGGTCGGCGATTACGGTTCCCGCCTGGAGTGCCCGGGTCATGCCGAGGAACGCGTCCTGGACGATGTCCTCGGCGTCCCCCACGGAGCCGGTCATCCCGTAGGCGATGGAAAACAGCAGCGGCCGGAAGGCGGCCATGTTCGTCTCGTCGGGGCTTGTCTCATCCGGCGGCCCAGTCACGGAATCCCTCCCGCCAGCTCGCGTACCGCGGCTCCCAGCCAAGCTCCTTGCGCGCCTTCTCGTTCGATGACCCGCGCGCGCTGGTCATCTGGGTCACGACGAACTCCCCGGCGAGCAGCCGCCCGAGCCAGGCGGGCACCCGCAGCGGCGGCTTCGCGCCGGCGACCCTGGCCAGGTACGGCAGCCAGTCCGTGACCGGCGCCGGGTCGCTGTCCACGACGTTGTAGACGCCGGGCGCGCCACGGCCGACCGCGGCGATCGTCGCGGCCGCGGCGTCGGTGATCTCGATGAACGACCAGATGCCGGTCCCGCCGCCGATGACCGGCAGCATGCGCTTCCGCAGCAGGTCGAGCAGGACCTGCGAGGCGCCCGGCCCGTAGAAGCTGCCGTAGCGCAGCACGATTCCCTCCGGTGCCTGAAGCGGCACGGTCTTCTCCACGTGCTTGATCGCCGCAAGCGTCCGCGTCGCCGAGGGGAGGACCCGCGAGTCGAACGGGTCGTCCTCGGTCTTTACCGGGCCGCCGGAACGCTCGTTCGTCCAGCCCGTGTAGCTCTGCGCGATGACCCTCCTGGTGCCCGCCTCGGCGGCGGCCGCGAGCAGGTTGTCGGTGCCCTGGGTGCGGAGCTCATTGGTGGCGGCGAACACCCGGTCAGTGTTGCGGAGGCTGCGCATGTCCGCTAGCGCGGTCATCTGGTGGATGATCACCTCCGGCGCGGCGGCCCGCACCGCCGCGAGCACCGCGGCGCGATCGAGCCCGTCGACGACCACCGGCGCCGCGCCCGCCGCCCGCAACCGCCCGGCCTTGCCTGGTGTCCTGGTGGTGGCGGTGACCTCATGACCCGCCGCGACCAGCCCGGGCACAAGGTGCTGCCCAAGCGCCCCGGTCGCTCCCGTAACGAAGACTCGCATGGTCTTTCCTCCCGCGTGATCCTTTTCCCTCCAAGACAAGGCACCACCCGAACCTGTGACACGGCCCCTGGCCGCCTTCCGAGGCGCCCTGAGATAGCGGCACGTCGCTGGCGATCGTGACGCTGGAATTGCCTCCGGGCACGAGATCGACGGTCACGGCGGATACGCCGCCGAGGCCGCTAAGCTCGCTGGACACCGCGTTCACGCAGTGCTCGCAGCTCATTCCCGTCACCGCGTAGGTCGTCGTTGTCATCGGGTGCCTTCCTGTGATCGTCGCTCCGGTTCAGCTACGGAGCCTGCGAACGTGACTGGGCTCAGGAGCGGACGAGGCGGGCGATCGCGTCGGACGCCTCGCGGACCTTGTCGGACGCCCCGT
>JAWWPV010000799.1:0-2837 GCA_033854775.1 Trebonia sp. | reverse complement strand
GACGGCTCGGGTGCTCAGGCCGTTCGCCGGGCCGGTCAGGAGCAGCGCTACGCCGGTCCAGACCGCCGAGAATCCGGCGAAGACCGTGGCCTGGTAGAAGCAGGAACGGCGTAGCTCCGGTTCGGCGCGCAGGAGGCGCAGCGGCTCGGCCGGCAGCGCCGGGTACCGCTCCCCCGACGGCGGGGGCGTCGCCGGCAACGCGCGGACCAGGAGCGTCGCGAGGGTTGCGGTGAGTGCCGCGGCCATCAGGTACGGGGCCCGCCACCCCAGCCACTCGCCGATGGTCCCGCCCAGGGTGCGGGAGAGCAGCATGCCGCCGATGGACCCGCTCAGCAGCGTCCCTGTGACCGTCCCGCTGCGGTCGTCGGCTACCAGGCCGGCCGCCATCGGGGCGATGATCGGCGCGACCACGCTCGTGACGCCGACGAGGGTGCTCGCGCCGATGAGGGCCGGAAGCGCGGGCGCGGCGCTCGCGGCGAGCAGGCCCAGCCCGGTGAGGCTGAGCAAGGTGACGATCAATGGACGGTGCGGGAGGCGGTCGCCGAGCGGCACGAGCAGGAAGATCCCGGCCGCGTAGCCGAACTGCACCGCGGTCACCACCAGAGCGGCCGAGTCGGGGGTGACGTGCAGGCCGGAGGCGACCGATGGGCTGATGGCCTGGGGAAAGTAGATGTTGCCGACGGCCACCCCGCAGGTGAAAGCCAGGAGCAGGATCAGCCGGCGGCTCATGGGGAACCCGGGCATTCGAGATCGCCGACCACGTTGGTCCACCGGTCCGTCGGCGTAGTGGAGCGACCGGCGACCGGCGACCGCCATCGCCGACCCGCCGTCGCCCGTGATGACCAGGGCCACCCGTGATGGCGGCGACTGGGTGCGGGTGGTCATGGTGCCGCTGGGCTTCGTCGGGCGTACACGCTCACGTGTCGCCAGCTGTCAGCCGTGAACGGCTCACCGTTCCAGCCACCGAAGCGTTCAACGAGGCGGAGTCCCGCGATCCGCGCCATGAGGTCGAACTCCGAGGGACCGGCCAGGCGCAGACTGATGGGCGACAGGGTGATCCCATCGGCGTCGATACGGACGTGCTGCTCGTCGAGAATCTGGGTGACCGGGTCGTAGCGGCACACATCCAGGACCACTCTGTCGGCCCCGACGTACTCGGCATCGACGAACTGGTGAGCGGCCCGGGACTGTGCGGTAGGCACGCGGCACTCCAGCACGAAGACTCCGTTCGGAGTGAGGTGCGCGGCAGCGTTCTCGAAGCAGCGCACCTGCTCGTCCTGGGTCAACAGGTTGCCGATGGTGTTGTACACCAGGTACACGAGGGCGTAGGTGCGGTCCAGACGCAACCGGGACATGTCCCCGATGCCCACCCGCAGGTCATGGCCGCCCGGCTTCGCCCGCAGCTGCTCGACCATCGTCGGCGACAGCTCGATGCCGTCGACCGGGGTCCCGCGGCGAGCGAGCGGAAGCGCGATCCTCCCCGTGCCGATCGCGAACTCGAGAGCCGTTCCCGCCCCGGTGCGCGAATGTAGGAACTCGACGGTGTCGTCCTCATCACCGCGGACGGACACGGCGTCGTAACCAGGGGCGACTTGAGGGCCGAAGCTTCGTGCGGGGTCGAACCCTTCCATGCTGTCTCCTTCTATTCGTGGCTTGTTGACGAGAACGGTCGCGCAGGTCAGCCCTGGAGAAGAAGTGATGTAGCGTGGCGCTACATGTTGGCGTACCTGCTCTCGCCCCGGGACCTGGGTCAGGTGAGGTTCGGGATCTCGCCATTGTGCGAAGCGGGCCTGTCCCTGAAGGCGCTTCGTCAACCGGGCCGCTTCCCTCTGCAGCTGACCTGGGTCCGACAAGTTCGTGCCGAGCTGGACCGTTGTGATCGGGATGTGTTGGGCGTTCTGGTCGATGACGCTCTGTCCACCCCGGACTTCCTCAACCCACGACCGGACACACCATTGACCGATCTGGACCAGGAACTGGCTGCGCTGGCCGCCACCCCGCTGCGCGTCTTCCGGCGAAACCTGACTGCCGTGCACGGTGAGGTCCCGAAGGTCCTGGCCGGCCAGGACGGACCCCAACGAGTCGCGGGAGCCCTGGCTGACTACTGGCACCGGTGCATCGACCCGTACTGGCACAGAATGCGGACAGTGATGGAAAGCGATATCGCCTACCGCGGCAAAGTGATCGCCGACGACGGCGTGGAGCGGATGCTCAACGACCTCAGCCCGATCGTGTCCTTCGACGGCACGCGACTGACCGTCACGCGAATCGTTCACCCCGACCGCAGCGAGTGGGTCGCCGGCCGTGGCCTGACCCTGGTGCCGACGACCTTCACCCCAGACGCCTCGGTCCCCCTCGAACCCAAGCACCCCCCGATGGTGCTGTACGCCCCTCGTGGGCAGGGAACAATGTGGAGCACCGCCCCGGTCCCCACCGGAACCGACTTCGCCCAGCTGCTCGGCCCGGCCCGCGCCCGGTTGCTCATGCTCCTGGCCGATCCCCGGTCCACGACCGGCCTCGCGGTGGCTCTGGGCGTGACCCCCTCCGCCGTGAACCAGCACCTGCGACTGCTCCACCGCACCGGTCTGCTGATGCGGCGCCGCCACGGCCGCTCAGTGCTCTACCAACGAAGTTCGCTGGCCGAAGCCCTACTCCTAGGTGAGTCCAGGGACACGGACTCTGCCACCAGTTGAGCTCCCCCGGCGACACCGTCCTGGACCTAGGCTCCGGCGGCGGCATCGACCGTCCTGCTCTAGCGGGTGACTACTTTAGGCGCGGCGTGGGAGACCAGCCTGCCCGGCTGCAGCCGTCCACCATTGCTTGATCGTCTGGGCCGC
>JAWWPV010000798.1:0-3988 GCA_033854775.1 Trebonia sp. | reverse complement strand
CGACCACGCGGTGATCGATATCACCGGGGTGGCCACGGTGGACACCGAGGTGGCACAGCACCTGCTCAAGACCGTCAGCGCGGCGCGCCTGCTCGGGGCAGAGTGCACGATCTCCGGCATCCGGCCGCAGGTCGCGCAGACGATCGTGTCGCTCGGCATCGAGTTCGGCGACATCGCCACCAAGGCGACGCTCGCCGACGCGCTCGCGCTCGCGCTACGTCAGGCCGGGCTGAAAGTCGTGCCGAATGCGTGAGCGCTGCGGGCGCAGCAGAGTGAAAAAGGTTCACTGATGGAGCGGGTGCCGATCCTCAAGATCGGGCAGACGCTGTTCGTCTCTATCCAGATCGACCTGCAGGACGAGAGCGTGATGCTCCTCCAGGAGGACCTAGCCGACGAGCTGGCCGCCACCGGGGCGCGCGGGGTGATCATCGACATCACCGCCGTGGAGATCGTCGACTCGTTCATCGGCCGGATGCTGACCATGATCGGATCGATATCGCGGCTGTTCGACGCCGAGACGGTCATCGTCGGCATGCGCCCGGCGGTGGCGATCACGCTGACCGAACTCGGGCTGTCCCTGAGCGGGGTCCGCACCGCGCTCAACGCCGAGAAGGGCCTGGAGATCCTGAACGGGAAATCCTGATGGATGAGCTGCCTATCCAGTCGGGAGACGACGTCGTCCGGGTGCGCCAGCAGGTGCGGACCGTAGCAGCAGGGAACGGGCTGTCCCTGGTGGACCAGACCAAGCTGGTGACCGCCGCGAGCGAGCTCGCACGGAACACGCTGGTGCACGGCGGCGGCGGCGTGGCCCGGGTGGAAGTGGTCAAGTCGCCCAACGGGCGGGCGGGCATCAAGCTGCACTTTGCCGACGAGGGACCCGGCATCGCCGACATCGGCCTGGCGCTGACGGACGGCTGGTCGTCGGGCACCGGGCTCGGGCTCGGGCTGTCCGGGGCGCGGCGCCTTGTCGATGAGTTCGAGCTGAACTCAAAGCCCGGTGCCGGGACCAGTGTCGTGGTCGTCAAGTGGTCACGGTGAACCGGTCGCTTGTCGCCCAGGCCCCGGGAGACCTGCGCTGGCTACGGGTCGAGGATCCCAGCGCCGCCGCCGCCTGCCGCAGTGCCGCCGTGGCGCTCGCGAGCCGTCTGGAGTTCACCGCGGCCCGCACCGACCAGCTGACGCTCGCGGTGACAGAGGCGGCGTCCAACCTGCATAAGCACGCCAGCCAGGGGTCAATGCTGCTGCGCATCGCCAGGCACGACGGCAGTCCGGGGATTGAGATGGTGACCATCGACGCCGGGCCCGGTTTCCGCGATGCCCGCGCGGCGCTGCGGGACGGCTATTCCACGAGCGGCACCCTGGGCATCGGGCTCGGCGCCATCCGCCGTCTCGCCGACTTCTGCGACCTGTACTCGGTGCCCGGCCACGGCACGGTGCTCGTGGCCAGATTCTGGCAGGCGCCACATCCCGGCGCGACCCCGTGCGCCGGGCTGGTCAGGCCGATCACCGGGGAGACCGAGTGCGGTGACGTCTTCGGGGCGGTTGAGACGGAGGGCCAGCTGACCGGCGTCCTGTGCGACGGACTCGGCCACGGCCCGCTCGCCGCGAGCGCCGCGCGGGAGGCGGTCGCGGCGGTGCTTGAGGATCCCGCGGGCGAGCCTGCCGCGCTCGTCGAGCGTGCGCACCGGAGGATGGCGCACACTCGCGGCGGCGCCGTCGGCGTGGTTCAGGTGGCCGGCCCGGTCATCTTGTTCGCTGGCCTTGGCAACATCGCGGCGGTGATCCTGGCCGACGCCACGCGCAAGGGGATGCTCTCGGTGCCGGGCATCGCGGGCCACCAGGCCCGCACCATCAGGCAGTTCGAGTACGCTGCCCCGTCTGGCGCGGCGATCATCCTCCACTCGGACGGCATCAGCGGCCGCTGGGACCCCTCCGCCCTGCCAGGCCTGAACGCCAGGGACCCGCTGGTCGTCGCCGCCGCGCTGCTCGCCCAGGCCGGGTCGGGGCGCGATGACGCGGGAGTGCTGGTACTCAAGCCATGACCGACGAGCTCGCCAGCCTGCGCGTCCGGGACCTGCCCGGCGTATTCGCCGCGCGCAGGCTCGGCCGCGAGCTGGCCGCCGGGCTCGGCCTTGAGCAGCAAGACCAGGTCCGTGTCGCTACCGCGCTCAGCGAGATCAGCCGGAGCGCGCTCACCATCGGGCAGACCGCCGTCATCGCGTTCGGCGCCGACAAGACCAGCATCGTGCTGACCGTCACGGTCAACGGCGAGCCGCCCGAGGAGGGAATCGCCGCGGCGGCCCGCCTGATGGACGCCGTCGTCACCGACGGGCACGTTGTCCGGATGACGAAACGGCGACCGCGGTATTCGACCCCCGATCTGCAGGCAGTGCGCGCGCGGCTGGCAGCCATACTCCCGGAGTCCACGCTGGACGAATTGCGACGTAACAACGAGGACCTCATCGCGGCGCTTGAGGACGTCACGCGGCAGAAGGAGCAGCTCCTGCTGCTCAACGCCGAACTGCAGGAGACCAACAGCGGCGTGCTGGCCCTCTACAGCGAGCTGTCTGAGGAACTCGAGCAGACCAACCGCGGCGTGGTCGCCCTGTACGGGGAACTGGACGAGAAGTCCGAGCAGCTAAGGGCGGCGTCGGAGTCCAAGAACCGGTTCTGGGCCAACGTCAGCCACGAGCTGCGGACCCCGCTGAACTCGATCATCGGGCTGACCCGGCTGCTCGCCGACCCGGGGGGCGGCCTCGACGCCGAGCAGCTGTACCAGGTCGGGCTGATCGGAAGCACCACGGGGACGCTGCTCACCCTAGTCAACGACCTACTCGACGTCGCCAAGGCCGAGTCTGGGCAGCTCGCCATCAACCCCGCACAGGTCAGCCTGCCCGCGCTGCTCGACACCCTGCGCGGGCTCACCAAGCCGATGGCCGAGGGCAAGCCGATGGACGTGGTGGTCAACCCCGCGGGGGCACCCGCCACGGTACTGACCGACGAGATGGCGCTGACCGCCATCCTGCGCAACCTGCTGTCCAACGCGATCAAGTACACCGACAGCGGCGAGGTGCGGCTGACCGTGCGCACGGTCGCCGGAAGAGTCGAGCTCCAGGTCTCCGACACCGGCACCGGGATCCCCGCCGGGCAGCTTGAGCGCGTGTTCGAGGAGTTCTACCAGGTGCCAGGGGCCAAGCGGGGCGGCACAGGACTCGGGCTCCCGTACGCGAGGCAGCTCTCCAGGCTGCTTGACGGCGAGCTGACGCTGACCAGCGAGGCCGGCCACGGGACCACCGCGGTGCTCAGCATCCCGCACGGGACCCCGTCCGTCGGCACGGTCGTCGTCGCGGACGACGACGCGGGCTTCCGCCAGGTGGTGAGGGCGATGCTCACCGGCATCGCCGACCGCCTCATCGAGGCCGAGGACGGCGCGCAGGCACTTTCCGCTGTCGCCGCCGGCCGCGTCGACCTGGTGCTCGCCGACCTGGGAATGCCTGGCGTGGACGGGAGCACGCTGCTTGAGCGGCTGCCGGCCACCCTGCCCGCGATCATCATTACCGGGCTCGACGTGCCGACCCCGCCCCGCGCGGCGGCGCTGCTGCGCAAGGAAGAGCTCACCAGGGAGCGGCTGGCGTTCGCCATCCGGCGCGTCAGCCGGGTGCCACGATGAGCGAGCTCGCCGGAAACCTGCTGCTCGTGGACGACGACGAGGCCAAGCGCTACGTGCTCGCGACCTGGCTACGGCGAGCGGGCCACACCGTGACCGAGGCGGTCACCGGGCAGGAGGCCCTCAGCAAGGTCAGCGCCGCCGAACTGGTGCTGCTCGACGTGAACCTGCCCGACATGAGCGGCTTCGAGGTCTGCCGGCTGATAAAGTCAGACCCGCGGACGGCCGCCATCCCGGTGATCCAGGTGTACTCAACCGCCGTGTAAGTCGCCGACCGGGATCATGGCCTGACCCATGGGGCGGAAGCGTACCTGATCGAGC
>JAWWPV010000797.1:0-2518 GCA_033854775.1 Trebonia sp. | reverse complement strand
GATGTTGCTCAGGTCAGCCATGTCGTTCTCCCTCGATGGCGTCTGCCGTGGGTTAGCGGGTCTGGGTCAGCGGGCTGTTCTGGTTGTTGCCGCCCACGATGACGCCGCTGTTGTAGATCGTCTGGGCGGCCGCCCGGTACGCGGTGGTGTCGACCCCCTTGGCGACGAGGAAGTCCAGGGTCGATTCAAGGACCAGGCGCTCGACGATCTGCGTGTACTTGGCCACGTCGAGCTGCTGAATGTAGGTGCGCGGCCACAGCCGCGCCCCGAACTGCCTGACGCTGATCCTGGCGCCGATGTCCGCGTATACAAAGTCCTTCGAGTGGGTCAGCTCCTCGTTGAAGGACTTGTTCTCCTGCCACATCAGCCGCAGCGTCCGGTACAGGCTGAGGGGGGCGCCTATCAGGTCATGGAACGCGTTCCGCGCGGTGTCTATCACGACCTTGGACAGGAACTTGCCGGACGTGATCCTCGGCAGGTGGTCGATCAGGTGGTAGTGGTCCCCGATTGGCGCCAGGGACGTGGGCACGAACTGGAGGTAGAACATGTGGCCCTCGACCGCGACGTAGACAAACGCCGAGACAACGACCTCCTGGTCGACTGACCCGATGACGGGCTGTTCCTCGGCGAGTACCGTCTGCCCTTCGTCGCTGATGGAGACCCGCTGGTAGTACCGCAGCCGGGCTTGCGGGTTCCGGATCAGCGCCGTGATCGCCTCCGGCCGGACCTGCGAGTACGGAATCAGCTTCTTGGCGTCGACGAGCGGGCTGTCCCACCGGAAGCGGCCCTCTCCGACCACGTGGTCATCGACTGTGAGCGCGCCGATCCTCTCGTTCGGCGGCAGGGCGGGGTCATTCAGCTCATAGAGCCGTTTGCGCAGCACGCCGTGGAGCTCCACCGGGTCGATGCGCACCTGGCCGCGCGGTTCTGGGTCGAAGATGTTGCGTGGCGCGCCCTCGCGGTTGAGTTCAATGCAGATGGACCACGCGCGCTCGTTCGCCCCGATCCGCTCGTCGGCCTTGCGCCACTTGAACGGCGGGTCGCCGCTGCCAAGGAACGGGTCCTCTCCGCTGTAGAGCGTGAGGTTCCCGTGCTGTGCCGCGTCGATCTCCGCGAGGCGGGTTTCCACCCGCGGCGTTGACCGCTCGAACGGCGGCGACTGGGCACCCGGGCTCAGCCACTCACCGAGGGTCCGGTTCCTGACATAGCAGTAATAAACCAGCGTGCCCGCGACCAGGCAGACATATATCAGCCCGATGAGCACGGTCGCGGGGCCTAGGAGCAAGCTCACCGGCAGGCCGCCGCCCGCGCCGCCGAACTTGCTCGCCAGATAGAAAAACAGCAAGACAACGACAAACCCGCCGATGACCGCGGCAGCGCCAACGCCGGCCAGCGCGGCCACCGCCTTGCCCCCGAAAGACCTGCGCTCCCAGTGAGGCCCGGGCAGGAACCCGAGCAGGAACGTGATGACGAGGATTAGCACCAGCGGCCCCGTAGCCAGGATCAGTCCAAGGGACAGCAGAATGGACAGCAGGACGTCGCGGATGAGCTGCATCTTCCTGGCTTTGAGGCAGTGCCGGACTATCGGGACTAGATCGATGCCACGGGACGGGATCACAGCCCGGTGCGAGCCCACGAGTTCGCGGATCACCCTGTTCGAGAACGACGGGTCGAGATACGCCGCCGCGCACAGGTAACGGGTGGCGTTGCCCATCGGCTCGGGCGGCCGGGCGGCGGCGTGCGTGAAGTACGGTGCGCCCAGCCGCTGCCGTCTGCCTCCTGTCGCGGGCTCCATGACGCTCACCGCCGGGAGTACGCGCTGGCTCCCGCAGTTTCCGCAAAAAATATCCCCGTCGCTGTACGGGAAACCACAGCGACAGACCGTCGTCTGAGTCACTTATTCCTCCGGCGTTACCCGCACGCTGTATACCCGGCGTGGTAGCTGGATGGCGGGTTACCGATTAGGTAGCCGTCACCATTGGGCACTAGGTAGAGAGATACGATCCACGCGGTGCACGCGCTGTCCGAAGCGCTTTCCGCCGCGCTCTGGTGGCTGATGAACGTCACATCCGCGACAAGATCGCCATTGGCAGCCGAGGAGATCCCGCGCAGCGTCTCGCCCGTATCCGTGGTCGAGCCGTATCCGGCGTCGAACTGTGCCTGGGTAATGTCCTGCGCCTGCGGGCTGCGCAGTGCGACATAAGCCTCGAAATCATGCGAGTTAATGGCGTCGAAGTAATCGTCGAGGAACGCGGCGATCTTCGGTGCCATGGCGTTGCCCGTTGTCGCGGGGGAGATCGTGACCGGTCCGGGAGGTGCCGCTTCCTCGCTAGGCGTCACGGAGCCCGAGGCGGCGCTGCCCACCGAAGGACCGCCAGGGTCGGGACTGCTGGCCACCAGGCTTCCCTCGGCAGCAGGAGAACCCGCCACCGCCTGGGACGTAACCGGCCCGGCCTGCTGCGAACCCTGCTGGTTCCCGGCCTGCGGCTGGGAGTTGTGGCGATCCACGAGGAACCAG
>JAWWPV010000796.1:0-4607 GCA_033854775.1 Trebonia sp. | reverse complement strand
TGAAGGAGTTCCGGACGGCGGCCGCCGCGATGGGCGAGCAGGGACCGCGGCTCGAGGTGGAGCCGCGGCACGAGACCTGGTGGAGCGAGGAGGTCCGGCAGGTCCTGGCCGCGCACGACGCGGCGCTGTGCTGGGCCGACCGGCGCGGCCGCCCGGTCACGCCGCTGTGGCGCACCGCGACCTGGGGCTACCTGCGGTTCCACGAGGGCACGGCCCAGCCGCGGCCCAGCTACGGGCCGCAGGCTCTGCGGTCCTGGGTGGCGCGGCTGAGTGAGGCCTGGCCGGATGAGGCCGACGTGTACGTCTACTTCAACAACGACCAGGGCGGCGCGGCAGTCATCAACTCGGCCCGGTTCGCCAGCCTGGCGCGCGAGGCTGGGCGCAGCGTGACCCGCACGCCGTTACACGCTCACCTTGTTCAGCCTGCCCGGGGCCCCGGGCAGCACCGGGCTACTGGCCGGCGAACTTGTCGGGGTCGGGGCCGGTGCGCTCGTTCTTGTTCAGCATCGTGATGTCCTGGACGTCAGCGGCGGACAGCTCGAAGTCGAACAGGTCGATGTTCTCCCGGATCCTGTCCGGGGTGACCGACTTGGGGAACACGATGTCGCCCCGCTGGATGTGCCAGCGCAGCACGACCTGGGCCGGGGTCTTGCCGGCCCGCTCGGCGACGGACCGGACGACCGGGTCGCCGAGGACGCCCCCCTTCCCCAGCGGCGACCAGGCCTCGACCGCGATCTGGTGCTCGGCGCAGAACGCGCGTACCTCGTCCTGGGTCAGGTACGGGTGCACCTCGACCTGGTTGACCGCGGGGATGACCTCAGTCTCGCCGTGCAACCGCCGCAGGTGATGCGGCTGGAAGTTCGAGACGCCGATAGACCTGGCGCGGCCCTCGCGGTAGAACTCCTCCAGCGTCTTCCAGGTCGAGACAAAGTCACCGTCGTACCGCATGGGCAGCGGCCAGTGGATGAGGAACAGGTCCACGTAATCAGAGCCCAGTGCCTTGAGGGTCGCGTCGAAGGCCTGGCGGGCGGCGTCGGGCTCGTGTGCGCCGTTGCCCAGCTTGCTGGTGACGAAGACCTCGCCGCGGTCCAGGCCCGACCTGGCGATAGCCTCGCCGACCTCGGCCTCGTTGCCGTACATCTCGGCGGTGTCGATGTGCCGGTACCCCGCCTCGAGCGCCGTGCTCACCGCGGCCACCGTGTCCTTCGGCTCGACCTGGAAGACGCCGAAGCCGAACTGCGGGATGGTCTGGCCGTTGTTCAGCGTGATATCCGGAATGAAAGCCACGGAAAGAACTCTCCTCAGTGGGAATCGCGTGCGTGGACTCACCTCACCTGCCCCGTCGGGGGCGTGCTACACACCGCGTGGCACGGCGGAGGGGCCGTCATGCCGCCGCGGTGTACGGTCCTGGTATGGAGGTCGCTGAACTGGCGCACCTGCGCCGGGCGCGGGACTTGCTTGACCGCGAGTACGCGCGGCCGCTGGACGTCCCGGCGATGGCGCGGGCGGCGCTGATGTCGCCGTCACTGTTCTCCCGCCGGTTCCGCGAGGCCTACGGCGAGACACCGTACGGCTACTTGCAGGCCAGGCGCGTGGAACGGGCGATGGCGCTGTTGCGCCGCGGCGACATGTCCGTGACTGACGCCTGCATGGCGGTGGGGTTCACCTCGCTCGGCTCGTTCAGCGTGACGTTCACGCGCCTCGTCGGTGAGCCGCCGTCCGTCTACAAGGCGCGTGACCACTCGCGGCTCGCACCGGTCCCCCCGTGCATGACGCGCGCCTGGGCGCGCCCAGGTTGGATCGCGCAGCCATGCAGGATCGGAGAAGCGTTCCTGGCCGACCGCGCGTAGGGTCGCTGACATGGCACTTTCCATCACGCACACGCCCATTTACTGCACTGACCTAGATGCGGCGCTCGCCTTCTACACCCAGCGGCTCGGCTTCGAGGTCCGCGACGACGTCCCGATGGGGCCGGAGATGCGCTGGCTCACCGTCCATGCCCCCGGTGACGCTCACGACCTGCTGCTGGCTGCCGTGGACCACCACATCCCGCCTGCCGACCGGCAGGCGCTGCGCGAGATTGTCGCCAAGGGCGACCTGGCGGTCTTCATCCAGGTCGATGACCTGGACAAGACCTTCGAGTCGCTGCGCGCCGCTGGGACGGAGATCCTGCAAGAGCCGGTCGACCAGCCCTACGGCGTCCGCGACGCGGCTGTCCGCGACCCCAGCGGCAATCACCTGAGGCTGAGCCAGCCACTGGCGGCGCAGGGCTGAGGCGGCCGGCCTCCCTTGGGCGGCCGGCGGCCCGGCGCGCAGGCCGCCCACTCCCCTGGCCTGGCCTGGCCTGAGCAGGCGATGAGCCGGTCAAGCACCGGGAGCTGCCTGAGCGTTCCGTCCGGTGCCCGGCCGGACTGGCATACTGCCCAGCATGACCGGATTCGACGCCAAGGCGAACCTGCGCGTCTACCTGCAAGGCGCCCGCGAGACGCTGCTGTGGAAGCTGGACGGGCTCAGCGAGTACGACGTAAGGCGACCCCTGACACCGACTGGCACCAACCTCCTCGGCTTGGTCAAGCACCAGGCGGGCGGGGAGCTCATCTACTTCGGTGACGTCTTCGGCCGGCCGCACGGCGAGCAGCTGCCGTGGCTAGGGAAGGACGCCGACGGTAACGAGGGCATGTGGGCGGCGCCGGACGAAACCCGGGACGCCATCACCAGCCTGTACCGGCGGGCGTGGAAGCACGCGGACGCCACGATCGCGGAACTGCCGCTGGACGCCCCGGCGACAGTGCCGTGGTGGGGCGAGGGCGCCGAAGTGACTCTGTGCCACATTTTGGTGCACATGACGGCGGAGGCCCAGCGGCACGCCGGGCACGCCGACATCGTCCGGGAACTAATCGACGGATCCGTCGGCCTGCTGCGTGACAGCCGCAACATGCCGTCGGACGATCCGGCTTGGTGGCACACTTACCGGGACCAGGTAGAGCGCGCGGCACGCGCCGCCGGGAGCTTATCTCCTCACGTCATCGCCAGCACGGGACGTCCGCGCCTGGGGCCTGTGGCTTGGCGAACGGTGCCCGGGCCGTCAGGCGCCTTCACGGGGACGGCCCGCATCCGGATTCTCCTCGGCCAACGGCCCGGCGAGGATCCGCGCGACAGGCAGCGAGGACAGCAGGTCCGCGGCACGCAGGAAGGCCCTGCGTTCGGCGGGCGGCAGCTCGGCGAGCACGCGGTCCTCGTTGCGCTGTATCTCGTCCTGCACCCTGCGCCGGGCACGGCTCCCGGCCGGGGTGATCGAGAGCAGCCGGGCACGCCGGTCCGCCGGGTCCGGCTCGCGCGTGATCAGGCCCGCCGTCTGGAGGTCGTCAAAGGTGGCGATGATGCGGGTCTTGTCCGCGCCGATCTTCTCCGCCAGGGCGGACTGGGTGCTCTCGGGCGCGTCATGCAGGGCGTTCAGGACCACGTATCCCCACATCGTGATGCCGTGCCTGGCCAGCACGGGAAGCTCCGCCTCGATGAGCGCCCGCACGACAGGCTGCAGCATGGCGGCCAGGTCCCGCCGCCGTTCGTGATCTTCCATCGCTGGTAAAAGGATACGCACCGACAGATCGTATTCATATGCTTATAATAAGCTCATGCATACGAATATCGCGGATTTCGTCGCACTCGACGCGGTGGCGGTGCGCGCCAGCGCTGAGCTTGTGGCGCGCGCCCGGCCGGCCGACATGGCACGGCCAACGCCCTGTGCGGACTGGACGCTGCACGGGCTCATCTCCCACATGGCCGCTCAGCATTACGGATTCGCCGCCGCCTGCTCAGGCGACGGCGATCCGGCGCGGTGGCGTCCCCGCCGCCTGGGAAGCGATCCCGCCGCGGACTACCGTGCGTCAGCGCAGACCGTGCTGGCCGCGTTCTCCGCGGCAGGGGTACTGGACCGCCAGTTTCCGCTGCCTGAGTTCGCTGCCGGGGCGGTCTTCCCGGCGCGGCAAGCGGTCAGCTTCCACTTCGTCGACTATGTCGTGCACTCCTGGGACGTTGCCAAGGCGCTCGGCCTTGAGGTGCATTTCACCCCGGAACTGGTGGACGCGGCACTTCCCGTGGCGGAAGCCGTGCCGAGTGGTGAAGCCCGTCTCGCGCCTGGTGCTGCCTTCTCCCCCGCCGTGGCCTGGCAGGACGGTTCGCCTCTGGACCGGATCGTGACAATCCTCGGGCGCTCTCCCGACTGGAAGAGCCCGGATTGCCCGGGCTTACGGGACGTGTCGACTGAGGAAGGCGAGCAGGGCCTCGTTGAACTAGGCTTCGGCTTCCAGGTTGGGCAAGTGCCCGGAGCCATCGATGGCGACCAGTTCAGGCCGCTTCAGGCTGGCGACGATCTCGGCTGTCACCGCGGCGTTGGACCACGGGTCCGCTGTCCCGGCCACGACGAGCGCGGGGATGTCGAGCGTAGAACACGGCCGGCGCCGGGCGCGGGCTACTCTCCCGCTACCGCGGACGCGTCAGCGGTGAGGCGCCGCAGGGCGGCGCGGGCGGGCGGCCCCCAGCTGGGCTTGCCGCCACGGCGGCCGTGAACTCCGGCGTCTCCGATGAGGATGCCGCCAAGGGCCTGC
>JAWWPV010000795.1:0-3082 GCA_033854775.1 Trebonia sp. | reverse complement strand
GGCGGCAGCTACGCAGCACAGCGCGGCCACGGCCAGCCACACGGCCGTGGTGGCGAATCCGCTCCGTGCGTTCGCGGCCCGCGCCGCGGGTGTCCCCGGCGCGGTGCGTCCCGCTGTCCCCGGTGTTCCTGACGAGGGCGTCCCAGACGTCGGCGTGCCCGTGTTGTTCGGCGGGGGGGTGGCGGCCGGGGGCGCGCTGAACGTGGCGGTCTGGAGCGCGGCCCCGTCCTGGCCAGCGACGACGACCGCGGTGAGCAGTCCGCCCGGCGTGGGGGCGAGCGCGAGTTCCTCGCCGATCTCGAAGAAGCCGGGACCGGGGGGCGCGGGCGTCAGCGCCGTCAGCCCGGCGGGGCCTGCGGGGCTGGTGGCCGGGCCGTGGCTGGTAATGGTGACATCGGCCCAGTCGTACCCGAGGCGGTCACCGGAGCGGGTGTGGACGGCACACAGCAGCCGCACGCCGCTAGGCGACAGCACCCCGAGCGCGGGCAGCAGCAGGTCGGCGCCGGCTGGCGGGCTCACGCTCGTCTGCTGCCACTGCCCGCCCGGCGTGCCGACGGCCAGCCGGATCACGCTCCGGCCCGCCGCCCAGAAGGGCGCGGCGACCACCAGCTTCCCGTCGGGGAGCACGGCGATGTCCCCGGCAGGGAAGTCGAAGAAGCTGGCGCCCGGCAGGTCCAGCGGCGGCCCGGCGCCGGTCAGCACCGCTTCCGGCTGCCGCGGGCGTCCGTCGGCACCGAGAACCGAGACCAGGACCGCCTGCTCACCGGTCGCGGTCGTCTCGGTCCAGGAAACCGCCACCTGCCCGCCGGGCAGCGGCGCGAGCCGCACGCCGAATGCGGAGTGGCCGCCGTCGGCAGGCATGGCGATCGGGGCACCGAAGGTCCTGCCCGCGTCGTGGGAGACGGCGACCTCGATCCGGTCGCCGCTGCCGACGTCTTGGCAGGCGTCGGCGTTCGGTCCCTGTGACCATGCCACCCAGGCCATGCCGTTCGGCCCGACCGCGACCATCGGCCGGTCGTCGAAGCTGCCCGTCCCGCGCTGATCGCTGACCAGCCTTACGGCACCGAGCTTGCCCTGGGAGCCGACGCTTGCGATCCCGACGGAACCGTTGGTGATGCAGTTCTCCCCGGGCGGCGCGGTGCCCGCCACCACGAGCAGCGGCCCGCCGGGGGCGGCGGCCGCCGCCGGGTCGTAACTGGTGCCGAACCCGGTCGGCAGGATGGACCCCGCCTGCCGCCACGTCGTCGTACCCGCGCGCCTGGTCCAGACCTCCGCCTGCGACCCCGCGGCGCCGAAGCTGGTCGCCGTGACCGCGGTGGCCGCGCTATCCTGCGCCGCGGCCGGCTCGCCGAGGCTGCGGGCCGGGCCGGTCGCGACCTTCCCGACTCCCGGTGCGGCCGGGCCGCCTGCCAGCCCGGACGTCGCGGCAGTGCTCGCCGCCAGGGTCAGGGCAGCCGCCAGCACCCCGGCTGCCCGCCGGGGCACGCGGCTGGCCCGTCGATACCTACTCATTCCGATCCGCCACCATAACCCGGCCACGCTTGTCCCGTGCGCCGTCCGCGGCGCATTCAGCGGCACTTCATGGCCGCCCCCGCGGCCGGCGATGGGCCGGCGACAGCCCGTCGCCGGACCGGCGCAAGTGCATATATCCCCCATGCCGGCTTCATACGCGCGCCAGAGTTTCGCCGCATAACTTGCAGGAAACCTGAAAGGGGCCTGGTGTGTCGCTAGTGCGGATTTGGGACAGGCGCGTTGCGAGCTGGCACACGCACGTCTATTCATCGAGCGGATTCGACAAGGTGCGCGACCGGCTGCTCGCCATTTCTGGTCCCGGGCCCGCCGACGCGTGCGTGGACCTGGGCGCGGGCACGGGGTTCGTGGCGCTCGCGCTGGCCCCGCTGGCGGGTTCCGTGCTCGCGGTCGATATCTCCTCCGCCATGGCGGAATCGCTGGCGGCGCGCGCCGCGCAGGCCGGATTGCGCAACGTCACGACCGAGGTGGCAGACCTGCGGACCTTCCGGATGCCGGCGGCCAGCGTCGACCTGGTCGTGTCCAGTTACGCGCTGCACCACCTCAGGGACGAGGACAAGCGGACGCTAGCCGCTGAGGCGGCACGGTGGCTGCGCCCCGGGGGCCGCATCGTGATCGCCGACATGATGTTCGGCCGCGGGGCGAGCCAGCGTGACCGGGAGATACTCAGAAAGAAGGCGGCGGCGTTCGCCGCCAAGGGGCCTGCCGGGTGGTGGCGCATCGCCAAGAACCTCGGCCGGTACGGACTTGGCGTCGGCCACGAGCACCCGGCGACACCAGAATTCTGGCAGCTGGCGCTCCGCGACGCCGGGTTCACCGACGTGCGCTTCGAGTCGGTCGTCGCGGAAGCCGGCATCGTGTCCGGCACGCGCCACTCCAACGTGACGGTTTCCTAGCGGCTACCCGGAGCCGGTGGTTCGTCGGCGCCACACGAGCCAGCCCGTCCCGCCGATCACCACAAGGCCGGCGACGACGAGGCCGACGATGGCACCAGCCGGAAGACCGCCGCCACCGGGGGCGGCTGCCGCCGGCGGACTGCTGGCCTGACTCGTCGGCGCCGTGCCCGGCGTGGGCGTGCTGGCCCCAGCCGAGGCAGCCGCGCTGAATGCGACCACCTGATCCGCCGTGGGGGCTAGCAGCAGGCCGTCGGCCACGCTGGGCGTCGGGAAATGGTTGGCGGACGAGCCGATCGATGCCTGCTGCCGCACCGCGCCGGTGGCCGGGCTCAGCCCGTAGAGCACGCCGTTCTGCCCGATGGTCCAGACCAGGCCGGCGGCCACGATAGCGGGGCCGCCGCCCGTACCTGAACTCCACAGCAGGTGCAGCGCGGCCGGGGCCTGCGCCGCCCGAACCGCGATGATGCCGCTGAAGCAGGGCAGGTAGACCGTCGTGCCCTGCACCGCGACGCCACCGTCGATATCCTGGCCGCACGCCGCGCCCAGGGTCGCCTGCTGCCCGCCGATGCCGCCCAGCTGTGCCCCGTTGAGCAGGTAGACGTTGCCGGACTTCCCGCTGAGGATCACCTGCCCGTCGGGCAGCAACGCAGGCGCCG
>JAWWPV010000794.1:0-4638 GCA_033854775.1 Trebonia sp. | reverse complement strand
TAGACGGGCCCGCGCAGCTGATCCGGCGCGCGATCGAGGAACACGGCCAGGTCGACGTCCTGGTCAATAACGTCGGGGCCGTCCGCATGCGGACGGAGGGATTCCTCGGCACCAGCGACGAAGATTTCGCCTGGGCGATGCAGATGAACTTCTTCATAGCGCTGCGGGCCAGCCGGGCCGCTCTCACCGTAATGGCCGCCCGGGGCAGCGGCGCGATCGTCAACGTGGCCTCGGTCAACGCCTTCTTCCAGCCCGATGCGGCCACAATCGACTACGGCGCCGCGAAAGCGGCACTGGTCAATCTCACCAAGACGCTCGCCCAGGAGTTCGGCCCGCGGGGGATCAGGGTCAACGCTGTGTCACCAGGCCCGGTGGCGACCGACTTGTGGCTCGGCGAGCACGGCGTCGCCGAGACCGTGGCGAAGGCCACGGGCGTGGACGCCGACACGGCCCGCCAGACGATCATCGCCGGGATCGGCGGGTTCGCCACCGGCCGCTTCACCACACCAGAAGAGGTCGCCGCGCTGATCACGTTCCTGGCCTCCAGCCAGGCCGGCAACATCACCGGCGTCAACTACATCATCGACGGCGGCCTGATCAAGACAACCTGAGGCCACCACCGGTAGCGGAAACCGCGCCCGCACTTACGGTGCCGGACTGCCATGATGCCGGCTGAGCATGAGGACGGCTATGTCGTCGCGGGCGGGGGCGTGTCCTACCAGCGCGCGCATGACCGCGGCGCACGCGTCCTCCGCCGGCGGCTCGGTCGTGCCGCGGCCGGTGCAGGCGGCGATCTGCTGGTCCAGGACTGCGGCGAGTTTTTCGATGCCGTGGTCGATTGACTGGTCACGGCGCTCGACCAGGCCGTCGGTGAAGCAGCACAGGAGCGCGCCCGGGGGGATGAAGGCCGTGGTGGACCGCCGTTGAGGATCGTCGGCGACCCCTATCGGCGGGTCCGGCCGGAGGGGAAGCAGGGCCGCCTGTGCGTTAGGTGCCGCCAGTGCCGGCGGGAGGTGGCCCGCCGAGGAAGCCGTGAACTCGCCGGTTTCCGGGGTGTACAGCCCGTACAGCACGGTGGCCATCGCGTCTGGCTCGAAGTACTGGATCTTGCGGTCCAGCATGCGCAGCGCGGTCCCCGGGTCCGGGGCCTCCAGGACGTAGGCGCGCAGCGCGCTGCGCATCCGGCCCATGATGACCGCGGCCGCCAGCCCCGACCCGGCTACGTCTCCTACCACGACGCCGAGTCTCCCGTCTGGCAGGACGAACACGTCGTACCAGTCCCCGCCCACGGTGCCTGACCCGGTGACGTACCGCGCCGCCAGGTCGAGGCCCGGCAACACGGGCAGCGCTGTCGGCAGCAGGCTGCGGTGCAGCGCAACGGCGGCCAGCGCGTCGTCCTGCGACATCATGGAATACAGCGCGAGCGCCGCCCGGTCGGCGGCCAGCTGCAGCAACTCGGCGTCCTGCTGCCCGAACGGCCGACCGCTCAGCGAGCCGACGTGGAGTACCCCGATGACCTTGCCGCCGACCAGCAGGGGCACGCCGAGCAGGGACTTGATGCCCCGGTCGACCAGGAGCGGGTTCCGTACCGTGGTGTGGTCCACGTGAGTGAGAATGACCGGCTGGCGGGACGCCGCGACCCGGCCGGCGAAGCCGGTGCCCAGCGGGATGCGCACGCCCTGCCGGACCTCTTCCTCGATACCGCTCGCGGCGGTCGCAACCAGTTGCCCGGCGGGCTTGTCCAGCAGCAGCACGGCCGCGGTGTCGGCCTGGAGCACACTCTTCACGCGCTCGAGCAGGGCGTTGAGCAGCGCCTGCTCGTCGAGCCTGGACAGCGCGGCGTCCGTCACCGCTTCGATGTCGCGCAACCGGCCAGCGGGCACCCCTTGGGCGTGCGGATCGTGGTCAGAGGGGAGCGTCACAGGCCCAAGTTACCGCTACGTACTCGCTGACTCCTAGACCTGAATACCTGTCCTGCCCCTGCTCCGCGGCTGCTACGGTCACTCGTCGCCGCAGTGCTGACCGTCAGCCGGCCGTTCACTGGCCGCCTGATTGTCGGCCTGCTCCTCGTCGGCGGGCCCGCGGCTTGACGGTATGTTCGCGTCGAGCAGGGTAGTGGCGCCTGCCGCTCGCGCCTGCGCGTCTTCCGTCCGCTCCCGGAGGCGCTCGAGCGACTCGGCGTCGCCGTACGGGACGGCGGCTTCTACCCGGTCGCTCGCCTGCACCTCGGGCAGATCCATGACGGCATCGACCAGCCTGGCCCGGTGGCCGGTCCGCACGTAGGCATTCTTCGCGTGCATCGACGCCCGGACGGTGCCCTCCGGGCCGCGGGCGGTCGTTACCTCCGCCTCAGCGGCGGTATGGTCGCCCTCATCCTTGATCTCAACGTGACGTGGTGTCTTCGGGTTATTCACTGGTCTTCTCCTGGGTTCGCTCGTCCTGGCAAGACCACAGGCACGTTGATCGGCCTGCCCGTCTGCACTGCCCTGCCGCGATCGGATGAAACGGGCGCGAACTCTCACAATGGGCGGCTTAGTCCATGCCAGTCAGCCGGTCCATTGCGCCAGCAGCAGCGTGGCGTCATCGCGCAGGCCACCGGACTGGTAGTCGAGCACCGCTCGCACCAGGCGCCGCAGTATGTCGTCTGGCGGCTGTTCGCTGGCCGCTTCCCGCTCACGCAGGTCAGTGAGCCTGTCCAGCCCGAACAGCTCCCCGTCCGCCGTACGTGCCTCGATCACGCCGTCGGTGTACAGCAGCACTGCGTCATCGGGCTCAAGGTCTTTGGTGGAGAGCGCCGGGGTGCCGCCGCCGAGACCGAACGGCAGCATCGGCTCATTGGTTAGCTCCGCGACGACGTTGCGGTCTCGCAGTAGCAGCGGCGGCGGGTGTCCGGCACAGGACCATTCCAGTCGGCCAGTGGCGATTGTGAGCTTGCCGATGATGCCGGTGGCAAACGAATCATCGCCGTAATAGTCGATGAGCGCTTGGTCGATGGCCGTGTGGATTTCCGGAATTTGGGCGCCGTTCCGGCGCGCGTGCCGGTAGGCGCCGATGGCCAGCCCGGTCAGCTGCGTCGAGCCGATGCCGTGGCCCATTCCGTCGATGATCGCGAATTGCAGGTCGCCGTCGCCGACCGCGTAGTCGAACGCGTCGCCCGCGATGTCATAGGCGGGTTCCAGCAGTCCGGCGATCACAGCGCCCGGGGTACGGGTGTTCAGCGGCGGCAGCAGATCCCACTGCATGCTCGCGGGCAGCGACATGCCCTGTTTCTGCCGCCGGACGTACGGGACATCGCTGACCCGTGCGACAGCGGTGACGATTAGCCCGGCGAACACGCCGAGCAACTCGGCTTGCTCCAGGATCTCAGGGCTCGCCTGTGAGACCGTGATCGCCAGCACCCCGGTCCTGCTCGCCTGCTCCGCCACCGGGACCCAGACCCGGACCGCCCCGTCCCGCTCACTGGTTACCGGCTGACCGGTCGTAAACGTCCGGCCCGCCATAGATCCCGCGACAGCCTCTTCGGCTACCCCTGTGGCCAGCGGAAACAGCACCTCGCCGGAGAAGTCTCCCAGGTAGACCACAGCATCCCAGGCCGGTACTGCCGCACATGCCGCGGCGAGCACGTGGTGCAGGTCGCCCCCGGTGACCTCGCGCAAGACGCGGAGGGCATCGGGGTAGCCGGGCTCACGCATCACGGACCGCGTGACCTACCTGGCCTGCTGTCGGCCGGGCCGCCGCCGCATCCGCAGGGCACCGAGGAGGAGCGCGCCGAGGAGTACGACAACGCCGATGATCAGCAGGTACAGCAGGCCTTTCACGACGACACCCACGATGCCCAGCGCGATCGCCACGATTACTAGTAGCAGGAAGAAGGCAATCATCTGATCCTCGGCTCACTCGGGCTGGCTCACCGGCGGGCCAGTCGCCGCTCACCGCTGGCGCCTGGCTGGTACGGCAGGAGGTAGTGCTTAAAGACCGCCTCTTCGTCGCCTGCAGGCAGTTCGCCGTCGGTGCCGATCGACGGTGCGTCTTTCACCTGCTTTTTGTCGTAGGGGACCCTGACGTATCCGGGACCCACGGTCGCGTGGTCAAGGGGCACAAACACCAGCCGGCGCCGGGTCGGCATCCCGACCGTGACGGTGCCGAACGACGGCAGGTCAGTAGCGGTGTCAACGTAGACGGCCTCTAGCTCGCCGATTTTGTGGTCCTGGGCGTCGACAACGTCGTGGCCCCGCCATTCCCGGATGTTGGCAGCCTCGAACATGCCAGTCTTCTTCCCGCAGCTCGCGCTGCTATTCCGTTTATGAGCATACCCGTGACGCGCCGTACGCCCATCACGTCCCTCGATCGCGATATTCGCATGGAAACGCGGTGTCCATCTTTGTTTAGTGCGCGTAGAGCCCGCTTTGGCGTGTCTTGCCCGGCTCGTTCTGCTGGGTCGCGCAGCCGGGCTGGCGCCCGGCCGGGACTGACCGCGCGTGCGCCGCGACGGTGGTGACCGTGCCAGGGGGGCACGCCCGCGGGGCCGGCAGCATCAGGCTGAGTGTGAGCAACGCCCCGGTGACCACGGCCAGCCCGACGATGGTCACCACTCCCGGCAACATGCGCTGCCGCCGCCACGACCTGGCCGTGACCCGC
>JAWWPV010000793.1:0-8446 GCA_033854775.1 Trebonia sp. | reverse complement strand
GAAGGAGCCGGTGACCAGCCAGCGGACCGGGACCTTCGCGGCGGCCAGGCGGGCGCGGCAGTACTCCGCGAGTTCGGCGGCGAGGCTGTCACCGGTCGGCCCGTCATGGCCAGCGGACGCGGGGCGGACCGCGGCGCCGACGACCTCGCCGTAGTAGTCGTCGGGGACGCCGAGGACCGACGCGTCGGCGACGGCCGGGTGCGCGATGAGCACTTCCTCGATCTCGCGGGGGTAGATGTTCTCGCCGCCGCGGATGATCATCTCCTTGAGCCGCCCGGCGATCCGCAGGTAGCCGCGGTCGTCCATCGAGCCGAGGTCGCCGGTGTGCAGCCAGCCGTCGGCGTCGATCGCGGCGGCGGTCGCCTCCGGCGCGTTCAGGTACTCGCGCATCACCAGGTAGCCGCGGGTGCAGATCTCGCCGATCTCCCCGCAGCGCACGGTCTCGCCGGTGAGCAGGTCGGCGATCCGTGCCTCCGCGTGCGGCAGCGACCGTCCCAGGGTCTCCGCCCGGTCGTCGGCCGGGTCGGCGGCTGTCGCCAGGGAGATCACGCAGCCCGCCTCGGTCTGCGCGAACCCGATCATGTACGTGACGCCGAGCGCGGCCTCGACCTGGCGGGCCAGCGCGGGCGGCGAGATCGCGCCGCCGGTCAGCACCCGGCGCAGCGAAGAGACGTCGCGCTTGGCCAGGTCGGGATGGCCGAGCAGGGCCATGAGCATGGTGGGCACGCCGCACAGCAGGGTGACCCGGTGCGCCTCGATGAGCTCGAGCTCCTGGGCGGGTGAGAAGCGGGACATGAGCACCTGGGTGGCCGTGGCCGCAACCGGCCCGAGGGTGAACAGTGCGCTGCCGCCCACGTGGAACAGCGGCATCGGGTTGATCTCGACGTCGTCGGGTCCGATGCCGCCGGCCGCGAAGGCCAGCCGCGCGTTGTTGGTGAGGCCCCGGTGGGTGAGCGCCGCGCCCTTGGGCCTGCCCGTGGTGCCCGAGGTGTAGAGGACCATCGCCGTGCTTGACGGTGCGACGTCGGGGAGCGGGCGCTCCCTCGCCGCGGGGGTGCCGCCCGCCGCGGTGATGGTCTCCCAGTCGCTGAGGGACAGGACGTCGCGGAGCCTGGGGAGGCGGCCGCGGACTTCATTGAGGACGGCGCGCATGTCGCGTTGCTGGAACGTCTCGGCGAGGAACAGGCCGTCCGCCTCGGAGTGGCCGAGCACGTGGGCGAGCTCGTCCCCCTGGTAGGCCGGGTTGACCGTGACCAGCGTCAGCCCGGCGAGCGCGGCGGCGAACTCGAGGATGACCCACTCGGGGCTGTTCGGCGCCCAGACCGCGACCCGCTCCCCGGGCGCGAACCTGGTGAGCAGCGCCCGGGCGGCCTGCTCGGCGTCGGCCAGGAACTCGGCGTAGGTCCACTGGCGCCCCTGGCGGTCCGGGTCGCCGTCGATCAGCGCGGCCTTGCCGGGGGCGCGCCCGGCGGCATCGCGGAGGACCGAGCCGATCGTGGTCTCGCGGATGCCCCCGGTGTCCTCAATGTCCCAGGCGCCCGCGGTGGCGGGCCAGTAGGCACTGGTCAGCGGGGTGGTGGTCGGCGAAGGCTCAGGCACAGCGCGCTCCGGTGACACTTGGAGGCCGTCCGCGGGTGACGGAACCTGACTGCCAGCCGCGTTCCTGGCCCGCGCAGCGGCATACTGGCCCTAACGCTACCGGGGCACCGGCCGAGCGGTAAGTAGCATTCACCGCGCCGTGAGTGATGTGCTGGCGGACCAGGTTTTCACTATTTAGCGATCGGAATAATCGTATATCCGGAATAGCCGCCCCGGCGGTGGTGGTTGAGCTCCTCGTGACGGAATCGAATAGCGCCGATGAAGGCCTGTCCCTGACGCTGCTCGACGGCGCCGACGTGACGCCGCTGTTCAACCCGGTGAGCGTGGCGGGACTCAAGCTACGCAACCGCCTGGTGATGGCCCCGATGACCAGGCAGTTCTCGCCGGACGGCATCCCGGGTGAGGATGTCGCGGCCTACTACGGGCGACGGGCGTCGTCGCTTGGCCTGCTGATCACCGAGGGCACCTACGTGGACGAGGGGTCGGGGGGCAGCGACCGGGTGCCGAGGTTTTTCGGCGAGCGGTCCCTGGCCGGCTGGCGGCAGGTCGCCGGCGCCGTGCACGCGGAAGGCGGCGCGATCTTCCCGCAGCTATGGCACACCGGGGCGACGCGCAAGCCCGGCAGCGGCCCGTTCCCCGACGCGCCGGTCATCTCCCCGTCCGGCCTGAACGCGTCCGGCGCGGTGGTGGGGGAGACGGCCACCGGCAGCCAGCTTGAGGCGACCGTGGCCGCCTACGCCCGCGCGGCCGCGGCGGCCAGGGACGCCGGCTTCGACGGCGTCGAGCTGCACGGCGCGCACGGCTACCTGCTCGACCAGTTCCACTGGCCGCACACCAACCGCCGGACCGACTCCTACGGCGGCGACATCAGGGGCCGGGTGCGCTTCTCCTACGAGGTGGCCGCCGCCGTCAGGGAAGCGGTAGGGCCGGACTTTCCCGTGGCCTTCCGGTTCTCCCAGTGGAAGGGCGGCCACTACGACGCCCGGATCGCGGAGGACCCCAGCGAGCTCGCGGCCTTCCTCGCCCCGCTCGCCGATGCCGGCGTGTCGATGTTCCACGTCTCCACCCGCCGCTACTGGCTGCCCGCCTTCGACGGCTCCGGCCGCACCCTGGCCGGCTGGACCAGGCACCTGACCGGCCTCCCGGTGATCGCCGTCGGCTCGGTCGGCGTCGCCGCCCCGTTCCTCGGCGTTTCCGATGACGGCAGGTCGCCCGCCGACAGCCAGCAGAGCCTCACCCTCGCCCCGCTCGTCGACCTCCTCACCCGCGGCGAGTTCGACCTGGTGGCCCTGGGCCGGGCCGTGCTCGCCGACCCCTACTGGGGCGCCAAGGTCGCGGACGGCAGGCTCGCGGAGATCCGCGCCTACGAAAAGTCCGCCGGCGCCACCCTGTCCTGACCCGCTACCCGCCCTGACGTCTCGCGAGCTCCCGGTGCAGCCGCGGCATGCCCGCCGGCAGGGCGTCGAGCGGGAACAGCCGGGCCTCGAGTACCTCGCGGTCGTCGAGCACGAGGCCGTCAACGCCGCCGACGAGCGCGGCCTCGTAGTACGCCTCGACCCGGTACCGGAAACCGCTGCGCAGGTCCACCAGCCGCCCGACGCGCACGGTCAGCGCGGTCTCCTCACGGACCTCCCGGACGACGGTCTCCTGGAACGTCTCGCCCCGTCGCGCGAACCCGCTGGGGAACCCCCACTGCCCGTTGGCCGCCCACAGCCGGTGCCGTAGCAGGAGCACCCGCCCGTCCTGCGTACGGACGATCCCGGTCACGCCGACGCCGAACCGCGCGTGCAGCCGCCACGCCAGCCACCCCTGAAGCGGCCCGGCGGCCCGCCAGGCCCGGACCAGCAGGTCAGAGCTGCGGCGCCCGGCGACCTCAGGCTCCTGTCTTGACCGCGTGGTGGCCGCCTTCCCTTCAGAATCGGCCGGCTTCGGCTGTCACTATAACGGGCCGGTCCCCGGCCGGCCACCGTGCCCCAGCGGGCATGCGGTCACATCGCCAGCACGTCGTCGAGCCCGGGGCATCTCGGCCCCCGCCATTTAGTCCCGCCGGAGAAAACGCGTTGCCACGGCCGCTCGCCGCCGGGTACGGTCCGGCGGGTGGGACATGTCGAGGTGGCGCACGTCAGCCACGTGCTTCCGGACGGCAGGCAACTGCTTGACGACGCGTCCTTCAAGATCCCCGACGGGGCGACCGCCGCGATCGTCGGCCCGAACGGCGCGGGCAAGACCACCCTGCTGCGCATGCTCGCCGGCGACCTGGAGCCAAGCGTGGGCACGGTCAGCACCGGCGGCGCCGTCGGCGTGATGCGCCAGTTCATCGGCGGCCCGCAGGCCGCCGGTACCGGGGTCCGCGACCTGCTGCTTTCCGTCTCACCCGACCGGGTCAGGCACGCCGCGAGACGCCTCGACGACGCCGAGCTCACGATGATGGAGCGCGACGACGAGCCCACTCAGCTTCGCTACGCGAAGGCACTCAACGACTACGCCGAAGCAGGCGGCTACGACCAGGAGGTCCACTGGGACGAATGCTGCGTCGCCGCCATCAGGCAGCCGTACGACGAGGTCAAGTGGCGCGAGGTCGACACGCTGTCCGGAGGGCAGCAGAAGCGCCTCGTCCTTGAGTCGCTCCTGCGCAGCGGCACGTTCACCACGCTGCTGCTCGACGAGCCGGACAACTACCTCGACGTCCCGGGCAAGCGGTGGCTGGAGGGCCAGCTGGCGGCCACGCCCAAGACGGTCCTGCTGGTCAGCCACGACCGTGAGCTGCTCAACGCCTGCGCGCAGCGCATCGTCACCGTCGAGGACGGCAGGACGTGGGTGCACGGCGGCGGCTTCAAGACCTACGCGCAGGCGCGGCTCGACCGCATCGAGCGCCTCGAAGAGCTGCGCCGCCGCTGGGACGAGGAGCACGAGAAGATCAAGGAACTCGTCCGCATGTACCGGGTCAAGGCCAGCCACAACTCCGACATGGCCTCCCGGCTCCAGGCCGCGGTCACGCGGCTGGCGAAGTTCGAGGAGATCGGCCCGCCGGAGGAACCGCCCCGCGAGCAGCACATCAAGGTCAGGCTCAAGGGCGCGCGGACCGGCCGCCGCGCCGTCATGGTGGAGCAGCTCGCCGTGAATGGGACCACGAACCCGTTCGATACCGAGATCTGGTACGGCGACCGGGTAGCGGTGCTCGGCGCGAACGGCAGCGGCAAGTCGACCTTCATCCGCCTGCTCGCGGGCGAGCCGCTCCCGCATGCCGGCCGCGCGCGGCTCGGTGCCCGCGTCGTGGCTGGCACGTTCGCGCAGACCCACGCCCGCCCCGACCTGGCAGGCCGCACCCCGGTCGAGATCGTCATGACCGAGCACGCCCAGCTCATGACCGAGGCGATGAAGGCGCTGGCCCGCTACGAGCTGCACAAGTGCGCGAGGCAGCCGTTCGGCACCCTGTCGGGCGGCCAGCAGGCGAGGCTCCAGATCCTGCTGCTTGAACTGGGCGGCGCGACCCTGCTCCTGCTCGACGAGCCGACCGACAACCTGGACCTCCCGTCCGCCGACGCGCTTCAGGCCGGCCTCGAGGCTTACCAGGGCACGGTCCTCGCGGTCACCCACGACCGCTGGTTCGCCGCGTCGTTCGACCGCTTCCTCGTCTTCGCGCCCGACGGCACGGTCAAGGAATCTCCGTCCCCGGTCTGGGACTAAGACAAAAATCAACGCCGTCATCCCGAACGACCTCGGCTTACTCTCCCGGCATTTCACTGCTCTTCGGATCATGGGCGGACATCTCGGGCGGCTGCTCTTCCTAGCGCGGGAGTAATCTGACAGGATCTGACCGCTGGGCGCCGGGGGGCGTAGGCACGGAGCGGAGGGGGCCTGCCATGACGCTTGCGGCTAGTGGACGTGGCCAGTCAAGGAGCCTGGTGTTGACCGCGATGATCTTCGCGGTCGCGATGACGTTCATCGACCAGACGATCGTGTCGATCGCGGCGCCGACGGTGCAGCACGACCTCGGGCTGTCAAGCAGCGGCATGCAGTGGGCGATCAACGCCTACCTGCTCGCGCTCGCGGCGCTGTTCGCGTTCGGCGGCCGGCTCGGCGACACGGTCGGGCACCGGACGATGGTGGTGGCCGGGGTGATCATCTTCGCCGTGTCGTCGGCGCTGTGCGGGCTGACGCCGCGCGGCGGTGCGGCGGAGGCGTGGCTCGTGACGTTCCGCGCCGTGCAGGGCCTGGGCGGGGCGCTCATGTTCCCGGCCGCGATCGCTATCGTGGTGGCGACGTTCGACCTGCGCTCGCGGGGCCGGGCGCTGGCCCTTTTCTTCGGCGTCGCCGGGGGGCTGACGGCGATCGGCCCGATCGCCGGCGGTTACCTGATCGAATGGACCTGGCGGGCGATCTTCTGGATCAACGTCCCTGTCGCCATCATCGCGCTGGTGCTGATCGCCATCTCCAAGCCGACGAGCGAGCACAGCCCCGCGCCGATCGACTACCGCGGCCTTGCCCTGATCGTCGGCGGGGTGGGGCTGAGCGTGTTCGGCTTCCAGCAGTCGGCGCTGTGGGGCTGGGGCAACCCCGCCATCGAGGTGTGCATCGCCGCCGGCGTCGTGCTGCTCGTGGTGTTCTACCTGGTCGAGCTGCGGACCGAGGCGCCGCTGATGAACGTGCGCATCTTCCGCAATCGGACGTTCCTTGCCCAGAACATCGTCTTGGGGATCGCCATGATGGCGTTCATCCCGGTGTTCTTCTTCGCCAGCATCTACGGGCAGGTCGCCCTAGGGGAAAAGGCGACGACCGCCAGCCTGCTCATCCTGTACTTCTTCCTCGGCTTCGTGGTCGCCGCGCAGGTCGGCGGCCGGATGCTTGACCGGATCGGGGCCAAGCGGCCGGTGGTGCTCGGCTGCGTGCTCGCGGCCGTCGGCTTCTTCGCGTGGGCCGGGCAGGTAACCAAGCTGCAGTCTGGCCCCCTGGTGATCTGGATCATCGTGGCCGGCGCAGGGATGGGCCTCATGCTCGGGCAGGCCAACACCGACGCCATCAACCGTGCCTCCCGGTTCTCCTACGGTGAGGCCACCGGCATCACCCAGACCGTCCGCAACTACGGCGCCAGCCTCGGGTTCGCCATCCTCGGCACGGTGCTGATCTCCGAATTCCGGTCCAATATCACCGCCTCGCTCATCGCCAAGGGCGTGCCGGGCCCGGCGGCGGCGACCCAGGCGGCCGCCACCGCCCAGTTGCAGGGCGGCAGCGGTAACGTCGCCGGCATCCCGCAGTTCATCCGCGCCGACTTCGCGTCCGCGATCCAGGACGTGCTCTACGGCATGGGCATCGTCATGGCCGTAGCCGCCGTCGTGGCCATCCTCGGCCTCAGGCGCGGCGTCCAGCAGGAGGCCGCGCCCGAGACGGTCACCCCGACCTCAGCGGCCAACGTCCCTCGGGTCCCCGACTTACCGGCGGCCCGCCCGCGGAAACCCGATGATGTTGCGCTCCCCGAATCGTCTAATCGGCGCCCGCCGGATCGTCTAGCAGGTGAAGAAGGGGACGATGGGCGTCCTGCCGAACGGGAGGGACCGAAATGACGGTGAACGGGCTGCGGACGCTGCTGACCGGGCGGGGCCTGGTGGAGTCGCCGCGCTGGCACGGAGACGGGCTGTACTTCTCCGACTGGTCCGCCGGCGAGGTACTCAAGGCCGGCACCGACGGTGCTAGCGAGGTGGTCGCGCGCGTGAAGTCGCTGCCCCTGTGCACGGCCTGGCTCCCCAACGGCCGCCTCGTCCTCGTCTCGTCGCCCGACGGCCTGCTGCTGCGCCTGGAGCCAGACGGTTCGCTGGTCACGCACGCGAACCTCGGCCGTCCCGGCTGGAACGACATCGTGGCCGACGGCAGGGGCAACGTCTACGTCAACGGCGCGGGCTTCAACCCGACGGCGGGCGAGGCGTTCCGGCCGGGCGGAGTCTCCCACGTCGCGCCCGACGGGTCGGTCCGTCAGGTGGCCGACGACATCGCCTTCCCGAACGGCATGGCGGTGACGGCCGACAACGCGACGCTGATCGTCGCCGACTCCTATCGTCACCAGCTGGTCGCCTTCGACATCGCCAAGGACGGCAGCCTCACCGGCCGCCGGATCTGGGCCGGCCTCGGGGAAGCCGCCCCCGACGGCATCTGCGTCGACGCGGAGAACGCCGTCTGGTACGCCGAGGTCCCAGGCAAGCGCTGCGCCCGCGTGGCCGAAGGCGGCGCGGAACTGCAAACGGTCCCTCTCGACCGGGGCGGCTTCGCCTGCGTCCTCGGCGGCGAGGACGGGACAACCCTGTACATCACCGCCGCCGAATGGCGCGGCATGACCGACGCCCAGATGGTGGCCCCGGGCAGCGGCCAGGTCCTCGCGATCGACGTCGACGTCCCAGGCGCGGGCTGGCCCTGACAGCCGAGGGGCTGATCCGCCAGTCCGCGCCCCACGCTCAGACTTATCCCCTCATAGGGGATCCATCAAAGATTGGGGGTCATCGGCGGCGGATAGGGTGCGTCGGTTTTCGAGTTGCCCGTCCCGGGCGTGCCGCGGTCCCGGGGGCCGTTGGTTTCGCGTCTTGTCTTTGCCCCGGGCGGGTTCTCAGGTGCCGTTGACGGCTGTGATCGCGGGTCATCCGGGTGGCGGCGCCCCAAAGCCGGCCGGTTCGCCCGTTATGCCCCGATTTCCCGGTGCTGCGGCCCGGCTGTTTCCGTGATCGCGGGTCATCAGGGGCGGATAGGCGGCGTCGGTTATTTAGGTGGTGGTTTCGGGCGTGTCGTCCGGGCTTGTGGTGTGCGGGTCTGCGGGGTCGTGTCGGGTTATGGCGTTGATGGTGGTGCCGAGGGCGGTGGCGCG
>JAWWPV010000792.1:0-3258 GCA_033854775.1 Trebonia sp. | reverse complement strand
CGCCGGTCACGGCCCCCGCACCGTAACCGCAACGCCAGGCAAGCGCGATATCCGCCGATATGGGCGCTCTGGAATGGAAACGTGGATGGGCTGGCGGCCGAGCATAACTGGAGGATCTGGAAGAAGTGAGCCGCACTCGGCGCGTGACTGACCGGGCGCATCATCCGAGGAGTCACCTCCGGCTGTGGGAACTGCGTGGTCGATTCAGCGCTGAAATCACTCTGCGCACCATTCCCTGTCCAGCTCCGTCTGGGGGGGATTCTGATGCAGCCGGCTCTCGGGCTGCCAGGCCCTAGGAGGTTGTCTCGGCTTCTAGGCGGATCTCGCCGACGGCGAGGCCAGTAGTGAGGTGCCTTGTCAGGTTGGCCATCTTGTCCGTAAAGCTCGCGGCGGCGGTCTTAAGGTAGCGGAGTCTGCAGAAGGCCGTAGCGTAGCGTTCCTGGTCTTCGAGGGGGAGCAAGGGGACCTCAAGCTGGCGGACATCGATGCGGGGCGCGGACGTTCCGGTGGTGGCCTGCTGCCGGGTGGCGGAGGCGGTCAGGAAGCCGGCGAGGAACCACGGGTCCAGGTGGGCCGGGTTTGGGCGGATCAGGTGGGCGCGCAGGCGTGCGGGATCGCCCTCTTGCTCCTGGTCCACGACCGTGGCCATGGCGTTCTCCGTCAGCGTGGCCGGGACTAGGACGTCGCCGGTGCGGAGGAGTTCGGCGTGTCCGCTTCCCGCGCGGCGGTAGCGGAGCATGCCTAGCCTTGCCAGCTCTGGGACGGTGGCTGTACGCCATGGGCCGGCTGGCTGCGCGGCCTTCGGGGGCCAGACCGTCGGCGGTCGCCTGGCCTCGGGCTCCCTGGCATCGGGAGCGTCCAGCCAGTCGAAGTGCCTCAGTGTCTTGGTGATGCCGTCGACGTCCATCGGGATCAGGGAGAGCGAGAGCCGCGCATGCGAGAAGGATCGGGCGGGATTTTTCGGCTCGGGAGAGCCGTTGCGGCGCCTGGCCGCCGCGTGTTCCGCGTCCCGCACGCGGGCCACGGCGGAGAAGTGGGCCTTAACCCGGGCGGGAGTGATCCCGAACGTCTCGCCGAGCCGCTCCGACTCATCCAGCAGGGTGTCGTCGAGCAGGTCGGCCACCTGCGTGACGCAGTAGTGCGCGTTCCTGCCGCCCCCGGATGCGACTGTTTGCCTCTCGGGGTCGTTCAAGTGCTCCCACGCGCGCTCCACGGTGCGGGTGAACGCCCGCCACTGGGCGGTGGACATCGCCTCGGCGGCTGTCGAGGGGACAGCCTCGTCCACGGCTGCCCGGAGGTCGGGCCTGGGTCCGGCGAACAGCGCCCGCAGGTCCGGATCGGCCCCGTCGTCGGGCCGTCGCAGGAGCCACAAGTGCGGCGGGCCGGCGGACGGCCAGCCAGCGGAGAGCGGGAGTTCGATGACCGCGCGCAGCGATCCCTCGCGCAGGAGGTCCGCACGGACCTGCGAGCCTGCCGGGCTGGTGGCGGCCGACGACGGCAGCAGCAAGACGGCCTGGCCGCCCGGCTTCAGGTGCGCGAGGGCGTGCAGCGCCCAGGCCAGCTCCAGCTCGGACCCGTCGGCTAGGAGCAGGGGACGGCAGAGCACGGCATCCGCCTCGACGCCGGCGAAGGCGTCCGCGCGCAGCGACTCGCCCACGACGACCTCGGCGCGCTGGCTTCCGCCGGGCAGCAGGCGCGCCTTGGCGAGCGCGACCGCTTCAGCGCTTGCGTCCTGGGCGAGAACCCGCCCCGCTCCCTGGGCGAGCGCCGCGGCGAGCAGTTCGCCGGTGCCGCTCGCCGGGTCGAGCACGGTGGCGCCCTCGCCGATCGCGGCGAGACTGACCATGAACTCGGCGATCCGGGCGGGGGTGACGTAACGGCCGGACGCCGCAGAGTACCGGTCGATCAGATCGCCGAGTACCGCGACAGCACCGGCCTCATCGACCGAGCGCTCTGCCGCCCTCGCCAGGCTGGCGGGCAGATCGTGTTCCGGGTCCTGCCCGCCGGCGTGTGGCGTGACAGCCGCCGCGACGACGGCCACGACCCTCTCCAGGGAAGTACCGCGCGCGGCATAGTTCACCTCCCGCCAGAGTGAGGCGTTCGGGGCGAGTTCGCACCGGCCGGCGCCCGCCAGCCACGCCTCGACCTCGGCCTGGTTAAAGACCGGGCCACGTCCTGTCCCGCTGACTGGAGCGGGGAAGTCCGCATGGCGACGGCGCCAGCCCGAAACGGTGCCCCGCGCCACGCCTGCCACCCGCGCGATCTCTTCGGCAGTCAGCACGCCCTCAACAACCACGGCTTCCCTCTCCGTACCGACCATTATGGCGACAACTGTGAGTTTACGTCTTAAACTCTTTCCGCCATTTTGGCCAGGGAGGGGAGTCGCGCTACCGGACCGGCATCGTCGCCGCGCTCATCACCGGAGCTGCACGGTAGCCCGCCTGCCTGGGCGCGCTGTTCACCCAGCGCGATGCCTCGGCGCGCACCTTCGACCACGTGTTCACCCGCGGCACACGGCGCGACCCGCAGACCTGGGCCACCGTCGCGGCCAAGCCCCTGCCTGCATGAGCGATTGACTACCAGACCATGGGCTAGGTCCTCGGCTATCTGGGCAAGGACGTCGCACACGGCGTCATCGAGCACGCCAGGCAGATGGGGGTCAGAGAGGTCGCCTTCCACTACTTCCCCCAGCTGGCGCCGGGTGGCGCAGGCGATGGCCACTGAGCCAACGTCGCACCGGTGTGTTCTCCGTCCAGCCCATGCCTCGTCGCCGGATCATGAGGTGAGGTGCGCGAAGTCGGCGCCCCGAATGAATGATCTGTACTTATCAAGAGCAGAGAACGAAGGACCTAGCCGCAGCAAATATTCGGCGTTATACGGGTGATGTTTGTCAAGCGTCTGGGTCGGTGGTGCCGAAGTTGGGGTGCTCGTCGCCGATCTGCGTCTTTGGCGGCCCGGAAGGTCAGTCAGGTCCCGGGACGGTGATGAACGCCGGGGCATGGCGCGGCCGGACGGACACGAAGCCCCCGCAGGTAACGGATGATGCCACCGCATGCATGTATCCGACGTGCCAGGCTAGGTCGGCCGTCGTGGCCCGTGTAAGCACCCAGAGGTAAGAAGCAAGCAGGCCCGCAGCGGCCGATGGCGAAGGTGTATGTGCCCTCAACGCTAGCGGACCTAGTGTGTGTCCAGCCTGTAGGGTCAGCCGGGTGACGTCTGAGCTGCGGAACTGGGCGGGTACTTACACCTACACCGCAG
>JAWWPV010000791.1:0-3572 GCA_033854775.1 Trebonia sp. | reverse complement strand
GGATGGCGTCGAACAGCTGCGCGGTCGCGCTGGTGTTCCCGTCAAGCGGGGTCAGCTCGGCGTTGACGAACAGCTTGTTGTTCCACTTCGGGCCGAGCGAGGTCGCCAGGAAGTCGGTGTTGCACGGAGTGGAGCAGGCCCAGTACTTAACCCGGTCCTCCAGGTTGAGCTTCTGCGCGGCCTGCAGGATCTTCAGCGCCTCGGGCGGGGTGAAGTTGAGCACCACCGCGCCGGATGAGCCAGCGGCGGTGACCAGCTTCGTCGCGATCGCGTTGGCGCTGGTGATCGGCACGTTCTCGGTGAAGTCCTGTATGGTCGCGCCCTTGGCCTTGGCCAGCGCGTTCGGGCCGGCGGCGATGTACGCGGTGCCGGGGACGTTCGACTGGTCGAACGCGATCTTGGTCGCGCCCTGGGCCATCACGTACTGGACCGCGCCGTCGCTCGAGTAACGCGGGCCCATGTTCACCGAGGCGGTGTTCGGCGTCGCGTAGCACGAGGGGTCGATGCCGGCGCCCAAGACGTCGACGCCGACGCTCTTCCAGTAGGCCGCGTCCACCGAGCACTCGATGATCGAGCTGTTCCCCATGATGCCGACCACGTGGTCGCTGGTTACCAGCTGCTTGGCGAGCGAGGCGATCTGGGACGGGTTGGTCTGCTCGGTCAGCGGGAAGTACTTGATCGGGTGCCCGTTGATCCCGCCGTTGGCGTTGACGCACGCGAAGTACGCGCCCGTCATGTTCTCGATGTCGCTGAAGTCGGTGCCCGGCTGCTTGGTGTTGATCGCGCCGATGTTGATCGGCGTCCCGGTCGCCGCGACGCCCGGCTTGGTGCCGCAGGAGGTGGTGGAGGTGGTGCTGCCGCTCGCGGAGGAGGCGGCGGCGCTGCTCGCGGCCGGCGCGCTCGACGACGTCGCGGCGCTGCTGCTCGAGCTCGAACTGGAGCTTGAGCTGCACGCGGCGAGGACGCCGAGCGACAGCGCGGCGACGGCGGCCGCCGCCGTCCGCGTGCGCCAGTGGACGGATCTATTCATGTGCTCTGCCTTCTCGTGGCTAACAGCGAGTCATTAATCTTCCGAACGGGTGCGCGCTCCGCCTCGCGGCGCAGCACCACTCCCGGGGTAGCCGAAAAGACGCCGTTCACCGGGTCCACGAGTAAACGGTGCCTCTTTGCACTGCTTTGGTGAGCGTTGTGATTCGAGATCATACTGCTATCGATTGTTCCTCTGGATTATGGTCACGCCACAGAGGACAGTCATACCACCCGGAGAGAACGGTTTCATCACGTTTCGTCGCTTATCGACCGCCTCCTTTGCCCGTTCGGGCCCCCTCACGTGCCCGAACTTAACGGCGACGATCGCATGGCGGCTGACCCCTAACAATCGCGTCTGCCGCCAAACTAACCCGCCGATTACTGCGGCCGAGCACAAAACCTTTCGGCCACATGTTTAACATCAGTACCACCAGCAACAGCCAGGGAAACGCGGTGCCGTCCCGCAACCCCGCCATGGCACCACATGCGCGACCGCAAAAGTAGGGAAACGGTTGGCCCACGGCATCTCGCAACGCGCGGAAATGGCGCGGGCCCGGTCAGCGCACAGCGCTGAGCGGGCCCGCGTTGGGGACGGGGAACCTAGCTGAGGCCCGCCTGGGCGCGGAGCTGGTCGGCCTTGTCGGTGCGCTCCCAGGTGAAGCCCTCGCCGGTGCGGCCGAAATGACCGTAGGCCGCGGTCGGCTGGTAGATCGGGCGGCGCAGCTCAAGGTCGCGGAGGATGGCGCCGGGGCGCAGGTCGAAGTTCTCCTGCACCAGCTCGACGATCGCCTTGCGGGAGACGTTCTCGGTGCCGAACGTCTCAATCAGCAGCGACAGCGGCCGGGCGACGCCGATCGCGTAGGCGACCTGGACCTCGGCGCGATCGGCCAGGCCGGCCGCGACGATGTTCTTGGCGACGTACCGTGCGGCGTACGCGGCCGAGCGGTCCACCTTGGACGGGTCCTTGCCGGAGAACGCGCCGCCGCCGTGCCGCGCGAAGCCGCCGTAGGTGTCGACGATGATCTTCCGGCCGGTCAGGCCGGTGTCGCCGACCGGGCCGCCGATGACGAACCGGCCGGTCGGGTTCACGTAGAACTCGCCGGAGAGGCGGTCGGGGTCGTACAGGTCGGCGGGCAGCGTCTGGAGCACGACCTCCTCCCACAGCGCCTCGGGGAGCTTGGACTCCACGCCGTCCTGGTGCTGGGTGGAGATCAGCACCTTCTCGATCTCGACCGGCTTGCCCGCGTCGTCGTAGCGGACCGTCACCTGGGTCTTGCCGTCCGGTCGCAGGTAGGGCAGCAGGCCGGAGTGGCGGACCTCAGACAGCTTCTTCGACAGCTTGTGCGCGAGGATGATCGGGGTCGGCATGAGTTCGGGCGTCTCGTTGGTCGCGTAGCCGAACATCATCCCCTGGTCGCCGGCGCCGATCTTGTCGAGCGGGTCCTCCGAGCCAGTAACCCGGCCCTCGTGCGCGGTGTCCACCCCCTGGGCGATGTCCGGCGACTGGCGGTCCATCGCGACGATCACGCCAACCGCGTTGCCGTCGAAGTAGAACTCCCCGTTGTCGTAGCCGATCTCGTTGACCACCTTCCGCGCGACGGCGGCGTAGTCGATCGCCGACGCGGTGGTGATCTCGCCGGCGACCACGATCAGGCCGGTAGTCAGCAGCGTCTCGCAGGCGACCCGCGAATACGGGTCCTCCGCGAGGGCCGCGTCGAGGACTGCGTCGGAAATCTGGTCGGCAATCTTGTCCGGGTGGCCCTCCGTCACCGACTCGGAAGTGAAGAGGAATCCGCTATCCGACATTGTTGTCTCCTGAAGTCTGGGAGTCGTGGTCTCCCGAGGCGGGAGATCGGCTGGTTGATGACGTTGTTAGCTCTGACCGGACAAGCGCCGCGCCAGATACCATAGCGCGTAGTTTGCTCCGCGCCACCTCCGGTGCGAGATGACGCAGCCCGCAGTCGGGGTTGACGACCAGCCGGCCGGGGTCGACGTACTCGAGGGCGCGCCTGATCCGGGCGGCGACCAGCTCCGGGCTCTCCACGGCCGGCGACTTGACGTCGATCACGCCGAGGCCGAGCGCGGACGGCCAAGCGTACTGCTTGATCAGCCGCAGGTCTTCCAGGCCCTTGCGGGCGAACTCGAGCACGAGCTGGTCGACCCGTGCCTCAAGCACCGCGGGGAACAGGAAGTCATAGTGCCCCTCCCAGGAGGGGCGCGCGTAGCGGTTCCCGTAGCAGACGTGCAGCCCCCAGGTGGCAGGCACGCCGTCGGTGACGATGTTCACCGCCTCCACCGCCAGGGCCGCCTGCTCCGGGTAGCCCGCGAGGAACGGCTCGTCGATCTGGAGGAACCGGGCGCCCGCGTCCGCCAGGGCGCGCGCCTCGGTGTTGAGCCGCCTGGCGAGGGCACGGACGAGCTCGGCCGGGTTCTTGTACGCACCGCCGGCGACAGTAATCCGCTGGGACAGCGAGAACGGTCCGGTGAAGGAGAACTTAACCGGGCGGTCGGTCAGCGCGCGGGTGAACTTGAAGTCACCCGCC
>JAWWPV010000790.1:0-3552 GCA_033854775.1 Trebonia sp. | reverse complement strand
CTCGTTGATCAGCCCGTCGAGCGAAGCTCGGTCCAGCGTGCCGTCTCCCGGCGTGAGCGTGCGCTCAACCGCCGTGTCCGGCACCTGCTTAACGCAGACGACGATATTCATGGGACAACGCTGCCCTCCTCCGCATGACGTTCTGCCACATACGGTTAAACTATTTAGATATATAATCTACTATACATCTTTCTGATCCGGCACCCTTGACCAACAGCAGCTCCAGGGGGCTCTAATCTCCCGGGCTGACGTCGCCAGGGAGCGGCGCGGGAGTGACGGTCACCGTGGTCAGGTGATTGATACGCCACCGTCGACGACGATGGTCTGGCCGGTCACGTACCCGGACGCCGGGCTTACCAGCCAGACGAGCGTCGCGGCAAGTTCCTCGGGCTCCCCCAGCCGGGCCATCAGCGTCCGGTCACGCGCCATCCGGTCCAGGTATCCCTCCGGGTACTGTGCCGTCATCTCGGATGGGAAGAACCCGGGAGCCAGGCAGTTCACCCGGATGCCACGGCGCTGCGACCACTGCGCCGCCAGATCCCTGGTTAGGCCCGTGATCGCGGCCTTGCTCGCGGAATACGCGGCGTGCGGCAGCCCGGCCGTCGTCTGGCCGAGCACGCTGCCGACGTTGACGATCGCGCCGCCCGGCTCGGCGTGCCGGGCGAAGGCCTGCGCCATCCAGAAGCAGCCATTGAGGTTAATGTCGATGACGCGCCGGAAGTCAGCAGGTGATTCGCGCAAGGCGGGGCCGCCGGAGCCGATCCCGGCGTTATTGACGAGGATGCTGACCTTGCCGAACCGCTCGAGCGTCTTGGCGACCAGCGCGTCGCACTGCGCGGGATCCGCGACGTCCGCGGATACCGCCAGCGCCGCACCGCCGCGGGCCGTTATCTCCTCGCCCGTCTGCTCCAGGCGGTCGACACGGCGGCCCGCGATGGCCACCGCGGCCCCGGCTTCGGCGAGTGCGGTGGCAAACGCGACCCCCAGTCCAGAGGAGGCGCCGGTGATGATCGCCACCGCGCCGTCTAGCCGGAACAGGTCAGTGATCGACATGCTGGACCTCGCCAGCGATGAGCGCGCGGGCAGATTCGACGATGGACGGAAGCGAAGATCCCGGCGGGAATCCCGGGATGCCAAGTTCCTCGAGCCGCCGCATGGCCGATGGCGAGAGCGTCCCGCCCGCGAAGATCGGCATGTCCGGGGCCTGTTGCCTGATGGCGGCCACGATCCGCTCAACGACCTCGATCCGGCCACCGACGTTCAGGCCGACCAGATCGACGTCTTCCTGTACCGCGGCGGCCGCGATCTCCTCGGCCCGGGCCATGCCCAACGGCAGGACCTCGAAGCCAGCGTCGCGTAGCGCCATCGCCACGGCGGAGATACCCCGCCAGTGGCCGTCCAGGCCCGTCTTCGCCAGCAGAATGCGCGACGCCATGATCAGCTCCTAAAACTTGACCGGCGACACCCAGTCGCCGAAGACCGAACGGAAGACGTCACCGAACTCGCCCAGTGTCGCTCCGGCTGCGACCGCGTCCATCATGGGCGGCAGGATGTTCTCCTCGCTGCGGCAGACACGTTCGAGCTCGCGCATCGTTTCCAGATGGTGGCGGGACTCGCGCGTGCGGCGCAGCGCACTGAGCCGTTCCATGCCGCGCTCCCAGGCGTCGGAGGTGCCCTCGAAGCCGTTGACCTCGAACTCCGATACGTCCCCCTGGGCGAAGTTGACGCCGACGACCTTACGGTCGCCGCGGTCGATGCTGTCCAGCTGCCCGGTCTGGTTCTCCAGCGCGCACGCGTGCAGCCAGCCGCTGTCCACCACGGCGAGAAACCCGCCGCGGTCCATGATCTCGTCGAAGAACGCCCAGGCACGCTGACGGATCTCGTCGGTCAGTGCCTCGACGTAATAGGAGCCGCCGAGCGGGTCGACCACCGCGGTTAGGCTCGCCTCGTTCTGCAGAATCTGCTGAATGCGAACCGACATCTGGTGCGCGTGCTCGGACGGGATGGACACTGCCTCGTCGTAGCCGGAGATCCCCATGGACTGAGTGCCGCCGAGCACCCCGGCCAGCGCCATGATCGTGCCGCGCGCGATGTTGTTCAGCGGCTGCTGGTAGGTCATCTGCGACCCGGCGGTCAGGGAATGGATCCGCAGCCGCGCGGCCCGGGCGTCACGGATACCGTAACGGCGTTCCAGCAGTTCCGACCACATCACCCGGGCGGCCCGCAGCTTGGCGATGTCCTCGAACAGCTCCATCGACACGCGGAAATTGACCCCGGCCACGCCCGGCGCCGCAGCCGCCACGTCGGCCCGGCCCCGCGCCGCCACCTCGTCGAGATACTCGGCCGCGTTGGCCATCACGGCGCCGAGTTCCTGGTAGCCATTCAGGCCCGAGTCGGCGCCGTTGTATCCGGCGATCGACACCGGCGTCCAGTGCGGCAGGTGCTGCTGGCAGAACTCGATGGTGTCTACGTTCATTCGCAGCCCGGCCGCAGTGGGGATCTGCTGCTTGGGGATACACCCCAGGTAGGTGAGGAAGAAGTCGGCCTGGCTGGTGCCGGTCAGCTGCTCAAGCGGGATCCCGCGGCGGCGGGCCACGTTCCAGTAGCACGCCAGCGTGAACGGCGCGTGCTGCACGACGCCCCCGCCTGGATGGGCGTAAACGTGGCCGACGTCGATGCCGTCAAGGACGGTCTCGTAGTCCTCCAGGCTCATGATGACCGCACCGACGAGGCCGACATCTTCCTTGCGCGCCACCACGTCCGGATGGTCGACATCGTAAAGATGATCGGCGGTGTTGCGGTCGTGTTCCATGATGAAGCCGGTCTCGCCGTGCTCGAGCAGGAACCGGATCCGCTCCCCTTCGTCCTCGGGGTTCCCGAAGCCGCTGAGCTGGAAGATCCGCCACGGCTTCGTTCGGTACATCTGCGGGTAAGCACCGCGAAGGAAAGGCGGCTGGCCGGGAGCTGAGACCGCCAGGTCGCCGGCTGCCTTCGCGTCCTCCGGACCGTAGATCGGCCGGAGCGGGATTCCCGAGGACGTCCGCGGGTCGCTACTTGATTGCGATGACACTGGCTGGTCCTCCTTGGGTGCCGGGTGCCTGGTCCGCCAGGGATGGTCTGGTCACGCCGCGATCAGGAAGGCCGCGCTGACCGCGACGCCCGCGGCCGGGCCGCCTTGTGCGCCCGCGTTCTGGATCGCGCCCACCCGCGGCAGGCGGCCGTCGATCCGTACCTGCCGGGGTCCGGCCGAGCCGCGCAGCTGGCGAGCCGTCTCTACTACCTGGGCGACGCCGCTGGCCGCGATCGGGTGGCCGCGCGCCACCAGGCCGCCATCCGTGTTCACCGGCACCCGCCCGCCGAGCGTGGTCGCCCCCGAGCGCAGCAGGGCACCTTCGTCGCCCGCGGCGCACAACCCCATCACCTGGTAGGACAGGAGTTCCTCAGGCGTGATCGAGTCATGGACCTGGGCGAGGTCCAGGTCCTGCGGGCCCAGGCCGGCCCACTCGTAGGCCTTGGCGAATGCCCGGCCTGCCTCGTCCATCGACAGCATGC
>JAWWPV010000789.1:0-7121 GCA_033854775.1 Trebonia sp. | reverse complement strand
ACGGCGTCTTCAACTCCCTCATGCCCGGCTTCCTGGCCGGCACCATGCACGAGACCTCGTACGCGGTCGCGGGCGCCGTCGCATTCTCCGCGTTCGCCGCCGGGGCGGTCGCGCAGATCGCGCTCGGCAAGGCCAGTGTCGCCACGACGCTCAGGGTGTCTGTGCCGGCGCTCTTCGCGGGCCTCGCGCTGTTCACCGTCGGGATGACGCAGCCGAGCCTGCCCGTGTACGTGATCGGCGGGATCGTCACCTGCGCCGGCGGCGGCCTCGTCTTCCGCGGCTCCCTGGTGGCCGCGGCCAGCACCGCGCCGCCAGAATCCCGCGCCGAGGTGCTGGCGGGCTTCTTCCTTGGCGCGTACATCGGGCTGTCCGCGCCGGTGATCGCGCTCGGCGTCGCCACCGAGTACGTGCCGGCCCGCGACGTCATGCTGGTGTTCGTGGTGCTCGCCGCTATCGCCATCGCCGCGGGCGCGCGTGGCATACTGCGCCGCCACCGTCCTGCTGAGGCCATCCAGAACTGAGCCGGGCCCTAGCTCGCGGTCGTGAACTGAGGCAGGCGCGCCATGACGGCCTGCAGGTCGGCGTCGTCGGAGATGCCCTGGAAGTCGTGGCGCGGCGTGTAGGGCGCCTCGAGCGCACGGATTTCCTCGTCGCCCAGCTCGATCGTCAGCGAGGCGACGGCGTCGTCGACCTGCTGCGTCGTGCTCGCCCCGACGAGGGGGGCGGTGACGACCCGCTTGCCGTGCAACCAGGCGAGGGCGACCTGCGCGCGCCCGACGCCCCGCGCGGCCGCGATGCGGCCGACGGCGTCGACGATGGCGTGGTCGGATGCTTCGGTCGCCGGCGTGTACAGCAAATCGGCGAACCCGTCGTTGCCGCCTCGCGCGGTCGACTTCGCGTCTGTCCACGCGCGGGCGAGGCGCCCACGGGCTAGCGGGCTCCACACGATCGTGCCCGCGCCCTCGTCGAGGCACAGCGGGATCATCTCGCGCTCCTCCTCGCGGGCGAGCAGGTTGTAGTGGTCCTGCATCGTCGCGAAGCGGGCCCAGCCGTGCTCGCGCTGCAGGTGCAGCGCCTTCGCGAACTCCCAGGCGGGCATCGACGAGGCACCGAGGTAGCGGACCTTGCCTGCCTTGACCAGGTCGTGGAGCGCCTCGAGGGTCTCCTCGAGCGGGGTCGAATGGTCGTTGCGGTGGATCTGGTACAGGTCGATGTAGTCCGTGCCCAGCCGCTGGAGGGAGTGGTCGGCCTCGGTCATGATCGCCTTGCGGGACAGGCCCTTGCCGTTCGGGCCCGAGCGCATCGGATGCCGGAGCTTGGTCGCGATCACGACGTCGTCACGGTTCGCGAAGTCCCGCAGCGCGCGGCCGAGGATCTCCTCGCTAGAGCCCTGCGAGTAGACGTTCGCCGTATCGAAGAAATTGATCCCCTGCCCGATCGCGTGCTTGATGAGCAGGCGGCTGTCCTCCTCCCCGAGCGACCACACCGGGTGGCCGCGACCGGGCTCGCCGTAAGTCATCGCGCCGATCGCTACCGGCGAGACATCCAGGCCAGTGGCGCCGAGCTTGACGTAGTCCACGATCTCTCCTCCTGCTAACGTTAGGTTGCGGAGAATTCTCCGCGTATTTGCAAACTAGCGGAGAGTTCTCCGCAAGTCAAGGCAGTCGCTTCGCCAGCTGGAGAGTCAATGAGCACGGACGGGACCGCCCGCACCTACGAGACGCAGCGCAAGGCCGCGGAACGCAACCACGCGGCTATCCTCGAGGTCGCCCACGACCTGCTGGCCTCGTCGCCGACGGCCTCGATGAACGAGATCTCGAAACGGGCCGGGGTCGGCGCGGGGACCCTGTACCGGCACTTCCCCACGCGCGAGGACCTGATCCTCGCGGTCTACCGGCACGACATGCAGCAGCTGGCCGACTCCGTCGACGAGTTCCTGATGCGGCACTCCCCCGTCGACGCCTTCGTGACCTGGTTCGAGACGCTCGCCGCTTACATCCGCATCAAGCACGGACTCGACCAGGCGCTGAACAGCGCCGCGATCCGCAGCGCCATTGACGACAGTTACGCCCCGGTCGCCGGCGCGGTTGCCAGGCTGCTTGACGCCTGCGTGGCCGACGGCAGCGTGCGCCCTGGTCTCGTCCCCGACGATGTCCTCCTGCTCATGGGCTTCCTGTGGCGCTTGCCCCCTGGTGACGAAGGCCGCGAGCAGGAACGCAGGGTCATGGACATCGTCTTCAACGGCATTCTCCGTAGCCCCGGAGCCTGCCCCGCCACGCCCTGAGCAGACAGGAATGGCGGGGTGTCGGGCACATGGCGGATGCGTCAGGCCGCGCGGCGGCGGACCAGCCAGAGGGTCGCGGCGATGATCAGCACGGACAGCGCGAGCAGCCAGCCGCCCTCGATCCACTGGAAGGGCCAGAGCCGGCTGCCCGGCTGATACCTCGTCCAATACGTATATCCGTGCTGGGTGAGGTATTGCTCCGCGTTGAGGAGCGTCGGCACCTTGTAAAGGTGGACCTGATCTGGGGGCACCGCGGGCATGAGCCGCTCGAATACCGGGTCCATGACCTGGCGCAGCGTGGACTGGCTGAGCGTCGTGCCGCCCTTGGTCCACCACTCGCTGAGGATCCACGCCGAGCCGGATAGGTTGAAATTGTTGGTAGTGACCAGCGGCGTCAGGTAGTGCTCGCGGAGGAAGCCCCCGGTCGCGAAGGCGAGCCCGGCGTAGACGGCCAGGGTGGCGGCGATCGCGGGGACGACCCGGCGGATGAGCATGCCGGCCAGGGCACCGATCGCGAAGGCGGCCAGCGTCCAGGCGGGGAACGCGACCTCGCGCAGGTCGAACACGCCGGGATTGAAAGGGGACATCCCGGAAAGGCCCAGGGCCTGGTTGCCCGTGGCGAAGTACGGCTGGTAGTACCAGGACACCAGCACGCTGAAGGCGGCGGTAGCACCGGCCACCGCGATCGCGAGCAGCGCCAGCTTGCCGAGCGTCCAGCGCCACCGGCCGAAGCCCTGCGTCCAGGCGAACCGGAAGGTGCCGGTCTCCAGCTCCCGGGCCAGCACCGGCGCCCCGACGAACGCCCCGATCAGCACGGGCACCACCTGCAGTATGACGCCATTCGCCAGGAAGCCGTCCGTGCCGTTGAAGGTGTTGATCAGGTTTTGGCAGGCCGGCGAGCTTGCCGGGTGGCAGGCGATCGCGGCGGCGTAGGCGTGGTGCAACTGCAGGCCGGCGAGCCACAGGCACACCGTTAGCACCCCGAGCAGCATGGCCACGCCGCCCAGCGCGAAGCGGTGCTGCCGCCAGGTGACCCCGGCTATCCGTCGCCACGGTACCGGCCGCAGGCCGGGGTCGTCCTCGTCCCGGCGGGCGGGCACGGTCAGCGCGGTCATTTCGACACCTCCGACGTCTGGGTGCCCCGGCCGCGGCCCGGGTCGGGCAGCGCCACCGCACCGGGCTCGCGCAGGTAGGCGAGGGCGAGTTCCTCCAGGCTGGCCGCGCGCGCCGTCCAGCCCGGCGGGACCGGGTCGTCGGCAGCGGTCCGGACCAGCAGGTGAGCCTGGGCCTCGGCACGGCCGGCGTGCACCACGGGCCGTCCGGCATACCGGTCGACCTCGGCGGCTGGGCCGGTTAGCAGGCGATGGCTGGCGAGCAGGTCATCGACCTCGTCGGCCAGCTGCACCCGGCCCCGGGACAGCAGGATCAGGTAGTCGGCCACTCGCTCGAGTTCGGCGAGTACGTGCGAGGACAGGAGCACCGACACGCCGTCGGCGGCGACCGCCGTCAGCACCGTGGCCATGAAGTCGTGCCGGGCAACCGGGTCCAGCATCGCCACCGGCTCATCGAGCACCAGCAGCCGCGGCCGTCGGGCCAGCGCCAGGGTCAGCGCGAGCTGCGCCTGCTGGCCGCCGGACAGCTTCCCGGCCCGTCGCTTCAGCGGGATGCCCAGCTCGGCCAGCCGGGCCTCCGCGTAGGGCTGGTCGAAGCGCCGGTTCAGGCTGCGGGTCACGTACAGCATGTCCGCCACCGACAGGTTCTTGTACAGCGGCGTGTCCTGGGCGACGAACGCGATGCCGTCCAGCGCGGCGGGCGATCCGGCCGGCCGGCCGCCGAGCACGGTCACGCCGCCCGCGGACGGCGCCGCCAGTCCGACCGCCAGGTTCAGCCGCGTGGTCTTGCCCGCGCCGTTTGGCCCGACCAAGGCGGCGACGTGACCCGCGGGGACCGCCAGCGTGCACTCGTGCAGCGCCCACGTGCCGCCGTAGCGCTTGCCCAGGCCGCTGGCCTCGATGACGTTGGTGCTCATGCGACGTCCTCCGTCTCGCCGCTCGCCGCGCCGGCGCGGTCACCCGGGCCGCCGCGTCGCTTATGAATGTTGAGCATCGGTGTTCCTCCTCACGGCCGGGCGCCGTGCCCGGTTACCCGCAGACTTACGCCGTCGGGCGTCACGCAGACATCACGCGCGGCGCCGGTCCCTGGTGAGGTCCGGCACCCGCCGACGCGGGAAAGGCCAGGTCGCGTGTTGGCGGCCGAGGCAGCCGGGCGGCGTCATGTGATGCTGGCGTGATATCCGGCGGGGCATCATGGGCTTATGCGGGTGCTGGTGGTCGAGGATCAGGCCGAGCTGGCGGACGACATCGCCGATGGCCTTCGTGACCAGGGCATCGGCGCGGACGTGGCCTACGACGGGCCGACCGGGATCGAGAAGGCCCTGATGAACTCCTACGACGTGGTGGTGCTCGACCGGGACCTGCCCGAGGTGCACGGCGACGCGGTCTGCGCCACGCTGATCGGTTCGCGCGCGGAGGCGCGCATCCTGATGCTGACCGCGGCCGCCACGGTGGGCGACCGGGTGCAGGGCCTCAACCTCGGCGCCGACGACTACCTGGGCAAGCCGTTCGCGTTCGAGGAGCTCGTGGCCAGGGTCCGGTCGCTGGCCCGGCGCGCCCCGGCCGCCGTCCCGGTGATCGTGCGCGGCGACATCGTGTTCGACCGGGCCCGCAGAAGGGTCAGCCGGGCGGGCCGGCCGCTGTCGCTCACCCGCAAGGAGATGGGGATCCTCGAGGAACTCCTCACCGCAGACGGGCGCGTGGTCAGCACCGAGGACCTGCTCGAACGGGTGTGGGATGAGAACGCCGACCCGTTCACCCGCACGGTCACGGTGACGCTCGGCCGGCTGCGGCGCAAGCTCGGCGAGCCCGACCCGATCGACACCGTGGTCGGCAGCGGCTACCGTCTGCCATGAACGTCCGCCCGGTCCGCCGACTCTGGCCGCAGAAGGTCAGGACCCGGCTCACGCTCATCTACGCCACGCTGTTCTTCGTTGCCGGGTCGGCGCTGCTCGGGCTCACCTACGGGCTGGTCGCCAGCAGCCTTCCCGTGCACCCCCCGGCGGCCACGACGGCCGCCAATCAGGCGCTGAATAACCTGAAGGATGAATTCAGCGGCCAGGAGCTGGCGAGCCTGAAGCATGAGTGCCCGCCAGCGAGCGGCACGACAACGGGCACGCCTATCCCGGCGTCGCTTCGGTTCGCGTGCAAGCAGCTGGAGACCGCCTACGCCGCCGGCGCCGCCGCAGGCTCGGAGGCGCAGCGCGGGGACGCGCTGCGCAACCTGCTGGTGTTCTCGCTCGTGGGCCTCGGCCTCATGACGGCCGCGTCGGGCGGCCTCGGCTGGTTCATGTCCGGCCGCGTGCTCCGCCCGGTGCGGGTGATCACCGAGACCGCCCGCCGGGCGTCCGAGCAGCACCTCGGCGAGCGGCTGGCGCTGACCGGGGCAACGGACGAGCTCAAGGAGCTGGCCGACACCTTCGACGACATGCTCGAACGCCTGGACGCGGCGTTCGCCACCCAGCGCCGTTTCGTCGCCAGCGCCTCGCACGAGCTGCGCACGCCGCTGACCGTGATGCGCACGGCGATCGACGTGACCCTGGCCAAGCCGTCACCGACCGCGCGGCAGCTCACGGACATGGCCGTCCGCGTGCGGCGCTCGATCGACCGGGCCGAAACCATGGTCGAGGCGCTGCTCACTCTGGCCGTGAGCGACCAGGGCAAGCTCAGCACCGAGTTCACCGACCTGGCCACCTGGGCCGAGGACGCGATCGACACCGCCGCCCCCGAGATCGGACGCCTGGACCTGCGCGTCGTTGCGATGCTTGACCCGGCGGAGACGACCGGGGACCCGCAGCTGCTCGAGCGGATGATCTGGAACCTGGTCGACAACGCCGTCCGGCACAACGAGCCCGGGGGCTGGATCAGGCTGCGCACCGGCAGCAGCGACGCGGCCGTCTACCTCGAGATCGCCAACAGCGGGCCCTTCATCCCCGACGACGCCGTGCCCTCGCTGTTCGAGCCGTTCCGGCGTATGGAGGCCAGGACCGGCGTCCGCGACGGCGTCGGGCTCGGCCTGTCCATCGCCCGGTCGGTCGTCACCGCGCACGGCGCGACCGTCACCGCCCGCAGCCAGCCCGCCGGGGGCCTCGACATCTCGGTGGTGATCCCCCGCGACCTTGCCGCCAACTCGCAGCTGTGATGTCGCTTGCTCGCCTGGGTGAGGCCGTGTGCTAACGACGCGAGGCGGAGCAGGTTGGTTAGCTCGGCGTCGAAGTGCACGCTCTCCTCGCCTGCCGGGACGGCCTCGTAGGTACGGTGGAGGAAGTTCGAGATCTCCTTGACCGATGCCTCGAAGTGCGCTTGGCCGTCGGGCGAGGATATCTCGATGTTCAGCACGTTGCCCGACGCGCCGGCCGCGGAGCCGGCCGACGGCCAGACCGTGACATCGCCGACGCCCGCCCGGCGCCACATGCCCGTCGAGAGCAGGTCGCGGGCGACCATCCACTCGACAGCCTCGTCCTTCCCGGTGCAGAACGCCAGGTGGACGGCGTACGGGTCCTCGGGCGAGTAGCAGAGCCTGGCCGCTAGCCTGATCGCCTGCGGGTATCGAACAAGCTGTAGTCCGATTACGGTCGATACGGTGCGATTTCTCACTGCTATGCCAATCCTTAATTCGGTGTGTTATTTATGCGGTTGCAGATCCTTGTCGTCTTGAGGGGTCTTACTACCTACGAACTATAAGGCTAGGATTGGGTAGACGACGTCACTAGCCTTCGTGATTT
>JAWWPV010000788.1:0-8338 GCA_033854775.1 Trebonia sp. | reverse complement strand
CATCTTCGGCAGCATCGTCGGCTTGTTCATCCCGGCCACCCTCCAGGACGGATTCGTGATCATCGGTATCCAGCCGTTCTGGCAGCAGGTGGTTGTGGGGGCCGTGCTCATCGCCGCGGTCTACGTTGACCAGCGGCGGCGCGCAGCCGCCCTGCGCGGCGGCGGGCCGAAGATGAGCGACCTGCTGAATCGCCTGACCACCGGCAGGCAGGCGGCACCGGCCCGGGAGTGACCTCGGACGTCCTCGGCGCGGGCTCTGACGGTCCGTCGCGAGCCTCATGACCAGCCAGCTCAGCCGCCTAAAGGAGCAGCATGAAAGCCGTTGTCTACGACTCTCCGCGTAGTTTCACCATCACGGAGGTCCCGACACCAGTCCCGGGTCCGGGTGAGGTGCGCGTACGAGTACAGCAAACAGGAATCTGCGGGACAGACCTCCATATCCACAACGGCAAGTTCTTCGCCGAGTTCCCGCTGACCCCCGGTCATGAACTGGTCGGGCCGGTGGACGCGCTCGGCGATGGCACCGAGGGGTTCCGCGTCGGAGAATATGTCGCGGTCAATCCCAACATGAACTGCGGGCACTGCGAGTACTGCCGGGTCGGACGCACCTTGATGTGCGCCAACCTCAAGGGACTCGGCACGAACTGGCCGGGGTCATTCGCCGAGTACGTCGTGGTTCCCGCCAACCTCGTCTTCTCCACCGGCGGCATTGATCCCGACACGTCCGTGTTCACCGAGCCCACGGCGTGCGCCATGCACGGCCTGCAGACGCTGAGCCCGCCGCCGGGGAGTTCGGCCCTGGTCTTCGGCGCCGGGCCGACCGGCCTGCTGCTGGCCCAGCTCATCGCGCGTGGCGGTGCCGCCAGCGTGACGGTGGCGGCATCGACCGCCTTCAAGCTCAGCCGGGCCGAGGACCTCGGGATCGACAGCACGTTCCTGATGGACCGCGCGGATCTGGCCGGCGATGCCGCCGCTCTGTTGGCGGCAAGCGGCGGCTTCGACCTCGTGGTCGACGCCACCGGCTCGGCCGCCGTGTCGGAGCAGTGCGTGCCGTTGACCCGGAGCGGCGGGACCGTGATGTTTTACGGCGTGACCGAGCCAGAGGACCTCGTACGGGTCAGCCCCTACGACGTGTTCCGTCGCGAGATCACGATCAAGGGGTCCTTCGCGGAGATCGATTCATTCCCGGCCGCGATCGCCGCACTGCGGACCGGGCGTGCGCGTACCGAGGGCCTCATTACGCACCGCTTTAAGCTCGACGACTACGCTGGCGCGCTTGACGCGCTGCGCAGCGACCGGACCGTCCACAAGATCATCATCGAGTGCTGGCAAGAGTGAACAGCGGTGCACGGCGCCCGGGGAGGGGCGCCGACCGTCCAGGTCCGGTCTGCACCCTGGGTCTTGACCTCGGGACCAGCTCGGCCAAGGCGGTCGTGATCGATACCGCGGGCACGGTTCTGTCGCAGGCGTCCGCCGGCTACGCCGTGACCTCGGCGATGGCCGGCTACGCCGAGAGCGAGCCGGCCCACTGGTGGAACGCGGTGGCCGCCTGTACCCGCGAGGCTGTCCGCGCGGCCGGCACTCAGCCTGCGGCGATCGGGTTGTCGGGACAGATGCACGGCCTGGTGATGACCTCACGCGAGGGCGGGGCGCTGCGTCCCGCCCTGCTCTGGCCCGACAGCCGTGCGACCGGCGCCCTCCGTGCCTACCAGCTCCTGCGCTCATCCACGCTGGCCAGGCTGGCCAACCCGCTGGCCCCGGGCATGGCCGGGCCGCTGCTCAAGTGGATCGCCGAGAACGAGCCGCGCACTTACCGGGACGCCCGCTGGGCGCTGCAGCCCAAAGACTGGCTGCGGGCCCGCCTCACGGGCGAGTTCCAGGCCGAGCCGAGTGATGCCTCAGCGACTCTGCTATACGACTTGACGGGCGACCGCTGGGACCTTGAGGCGGTCAGCGCGCTGGGCCTGGACGCACGCCTGCTGGCGCCGCTGCTGCCCTCGTCGGGAGCCCCCGCCGGCTGCCTCACTCCCGGGGCCGGGGCCGAGCTCGGGCTGCCCGCGGGCATCCCCGTCGCGGCCGGGGCCGCGGACACGGCCGCGGCCGCCCTCGGCAGCGGCGTGGTCGGCAGCGGCGACATCCAGCTAACCGTGGGCACCGGCGCGCAGGTCATTCGCCCCGTGGCCGCAGCGGTCAGCCGGGCTGACGCCGGGATCAACCTCTACCGCTCAGCGGCCCCCGACGGCTGGTACCACATGGGCGCCACCCTCAGCGCCGGGCTCAGCCTCAACTGGGTGCGAGAGATCATGAACGCCACCTGGGATGAGCTGTACGCGAGCGCCGATCATCCGGGCCAGGCGCACGACCCCATCTTCGTCCCGCACCTGTCCGGGGAACGCACACCGTATTCCGATCCGGCGCTGCGCGGCTCCTGGACCGCGTTGTCGCTGGCCGACGACCGGACGTCGCTCCTGCGGTGCGCGCTCGAAGGGGCCGCGTTCGCCATCCGCGACGCACTGGATGCCCTGCTGGCAGGTCACCGCCCGCCGCTTCTGCGGCTGGCCGGCGGAGGCACCCTGGCTGCTGCGTGGCGACAGCTGCTCGCGGACGTGCTCGGGCTGCCGCTGTACGCCGTGGACGTGCCCGCGGCGTCCGGCCGGGGCGCGGCGCTCCTTGGCGCCCACGCCGCGGGCCTGCTGAGCTTTGCCGATATCCAGGGGCCGCTAGCGCCGCAGGCCCACCTCGTGGCCGAGCCTGACCCGGCGGCCGCCGCCTTCCACGCCGAACGCCATACGAGGTTCAGGCGGATCGTCGCCGCGCTTGGAACCGCCCAGATATCCGCCGAACGGACCGGGGCGCTCGCAGACCGGGGAGGGACAGCATGACCAGCTTGACCGAGGAAACCCTGACCCGGCTGAACGCCGGCGTATCCCTTCCTCGTTACGATCGTCGCGACGTCACCACCGGAATCGTTCATATCGGCGTCGGCAATTTTCACCGCTCGCACCAGGCGATGTACATCGACACGCTGATGAACAGCGGCGCGGCGATGAACTGGGGCATCTGCGGTATCGGCCTGCAGCCATCCAATGTCGCGATGCGCGATGCGCTGGCCGCCCAGGACGGCCTGTACACCCTGGTCATCCGGCACGGTGACGGCAGCTGGGACGCCCGCGTGATCGGGTCGATCGTCGAGTACCTGTTCGCGCCCGACGACCCCGAAGCCGCCATCGAGAAGATGGCCGCGCCGGCGACCCGGATCGTGTCGCTCACCGTCACCGAAGGCGGCTATTACCTCGATGCGGTCACCGGTGAATTCAATGAGTCCGATGAGTCGATCGTCGCCGACCTGCGTCCGGGGGCGGCACCGCGCACCGTTTTCGGGTTGGTGACCGAGGCGCTGGCCCGTCGTCGCGCGCGAGGTCTTCCCGCTTTCACCATCTTGTCCTGTGACAACATCCAGGGCAACGGCCACGTGAGCCAGCGCGTGTTCACGGCGTTCGCGCGCCTGCGCGATCCTGAGCTAGCCGACTGGATGACCGCCCGGGTCCGGTTTCCCAACTGCATGGTCGATCGCATCACGCCCAAGACGACAGAAGAAGACCGTGCCGAGCTCAGCCGCCGGTTCGGCATCGAGGATCAGTGGCCCGTGCTCTGCGAGCCGTTCACCCAATGGGTGCTCGAAGATTACTTCACCGACGGCCGGCCGCCGCTCGAAGACGTCGGCGTGCAGATCGTTCCCGATGTGGAGCCCTACGAGCTGATGAAGCTGCGGCTGCTTAACGCCAGCCATCAGGCCCTGTGCTATCCGGGCCACCTAGTTGGATACCACTTCGTGCACGAGGTTACGACCGATCCGCTATTCGCGCGGTACCTGCTTGACTACATGACGGCCGAAGCCATCCCGACGCTGCGGCCCGTGCCCGGCATCGATCTGCTCGGGTACGCGAACCAGCTCATCGAGCGATTCTCCAACCCCGAGGTACGCGATACCGTGGCCCGGCTGTGCGCCAACGCATCCGACTGCATTCCCAAGTTCCTGCTGCCCGTCATCAGGGAGCAGCTCGCCGTCGGCGGGCCGATCACCCGGTCCGCGGCCGTGGTGGCCACCTGGGCCCGCTACGCCGAGGGCACCGACGAGAACGGCGAGCCGCATGAGCTTGACGACGCCCTCGCGCCGCAGCTGCAAGCCGCGGCACGCGGGCAGCGCGAGCACCCGACCGCGTTTCTCGACGACAACCGCGCGGTCTTCGGCGAGCTGGCCGAAGACCCCAGGTTCACCGGGGTCTTCGGCTCGATTCTGACCTCCCTGCTTGAGCGGGGCGTCAGGAGAACCTTCGCGGACCTTGACCAATTCGCGGCGCCGGCCCAGCCTGGCCAGGCGCCGCCCGTCCCGGACGTCATGGACGTCCTGGAGAGGAAGTCGCCGTGACCAGCATGCGACGCGTCGTCGTCTACCCGGGCCAGATCGCGGTCGAGCAGGCCGACATTCCCGCCCCTGACCCGAACGAGGCCCTGATCCGCATGCTCGCGGCCGGCGTCTGCGGATCCGACCTGCACGCCGCCCACGGGCGGCACCCCTTCGTGGCGCTGCCCTACCGGCCGGGCCATGAGGCCGTCGGGGTCGTCGAGTCGACGGGCTCCGCCGTCGAGGGCTGCAGGCCGGGACAGCGAGTTATCGTGGTGCCCTACCTGCCCTGCTGGACGTGCAAAATGTGCGCCTCCGGCCGGGAGAACCTCTGCGAAAACCTGGGGTTCTTCGGCTGCGGCTATCCACAGGGCGGCATGGCGGACTATTTCACCCTGGCAGCGAACCGCCTGCATCCCGTGCCTGACGCCCTCGACGATCTCACCGCGGCGCTCATCGAGCCACTGGCGACGCCCGTGCATGCCGTGCGCCTAGCCGGCGACGTCGTCGGCCGCTCCGTCGCCGTTCTCGGGGCCGGAACCATCGGGCTGTTCACCCTCGCGGTGCTCCGCGCCCGCGGTGCGGGGAAGGTCATCAGCACCGATCCAAATCCCGGCAAGCGCGAGCGAGCCGCGGCCCTCGGCGCCGACGCGACGATCGATGCGCGCACGCCTGACGTCGCCGGGCAGGTGAGAGATGCGCTCGGGGGAAGCGCCGACATCGTGTTCGACTGCGTCGCCGTCCAGTCGTCGATGGACCAGGCGGTCGCCATCGCCGATAAAGGCGGAACGGTCGTGGTCGTCGGCGTCGCGCCCAAGGAGGTCACCGTCCCGCTGCCGATCATTCAGGACCACCAGATCCGCATTCAGGGCAGTGCCACCTATCTCTACGAGGACTACCAGGAATCGATCGACCTGCTCAGCCGGGGAGCCGTCAGGAGCGCGGACTTCGTGACCGCCACGCGGCCGCTCGCTCAGGTCGCCGAGGCCTTCGAGCTTGCCTCGTCGGGAAATCACGTGAAAGTCCTTCTTACTGCCGGCGAGCGATGACGACGCTCCGGCGGGCACCAGGCGGCGACGGTACCTTGTGCTGACGGACCTGTCCCCACTGCGCGCGGTACTTTCGTCTGCGCTGATCGCGCTCGATTTTGACGGCACGCTCGCACCGATATCACCGCACCCAGACGACGCACGCCCGGCGCCAGGCGTCCATCAGGTCCTGCGCGACGTGCGCGCGACCGGCGCGGCCCTGGCCGTCGTGACCGGCCGGAGCGTTGCTTCGCTGCTGCGGGTCAGCGGCTTCGATGCCGTGCCCGGCATCGTCATATACGGCCTTCACGGCGTCGAGCGATGGGAGAACGGCCGGCTCCGCGCGCCGGCGACTCCCCCTGGCATCGACGAGCTGCGGCTGAGCCTGCCGAAGATCGTGGCCAGCGTCGCTGTCGATCCCGCAATATGGATTGAAGACAAGGAACTGTCGCTCGTCGTGCACACTCGGCTCACCGCCGAACCTGACCGCTGGGCCGATGTACTGCGCGCACCGGTCACCGAAGCCGCAGTAGCCGCGGGACTTGAGGTGCGCCCGGGCAAGGAAGTCCTGGAAATCTGCATTCCGGGTACCGACAAAGGCACGGCGACCCGCGAGCTTATCGGCGACGAGACAGCGGCCGTGTTCTATGCGGGTGACGATGTCGGCGACGTGCCCGCCATCCTGGAAGTGAACACCTGGTCCGGCCGCACCGGCCGCCCTAAGCTGGCCGTCGCGGTAAGTCCCGCTGGAATGGGCCCGCTCAAGGGGCTTGCTGACGTGACCGTCCCGGACCCGCACAGCCTGATCTTGCTGTTGCGGCAGGTCATCGGGGATGAGGCGTAGCGCGCCGCCAGTGCTTCCTTCTATCCCTGACGGGCGGCAGGCCAGCCTGGTTCCCTTTACCCCGAAATGTCTTCCGGCTTAGGCCGGGGGCGTTCGCCTGGCGACGCGGTCGTGGACCAGGCCGTAGCCGATGGCCTCGGCGACGGTGAGAACGCGACCGTGCCGCGCGTCCTCGCGGATGTCCTCGGCATCGCGGCCGGTTGCCTCGGCGAGGCGGTAGAACAGCGAGTCGACCATCCGGCTGGCCTGCTGTTCATGGGCGGATACCGCGGTGGCGGTTCCGGTGAACCGCAACCTTGGCTCCGACAGCGTGAACGACGCGTTGGGGTACGCGAGCCGACGCGGGCACGAGGCGAGCACGCCGAGCGCGGGTCCGCTGGTCTCGCCGCTGGCGAACGCCTGAGCCTCCGCCCGGATCACGTCGAGTATCCCCATGAGCGTCAGCGCCGCGGGCAGTTCGGACTGGAGGTTCTGCAGTTCCAGCCGGATCGGGCCGTCGCCCTCGGCATCGAGGGTGAGCAGTTGCGCGGACAGGCGTGTCGCCGCCGCATCGTCGAGAAGGCCTGAGACGAGCACGATGCGCTGCTCGAGGAGCCGCTCGTAGAGCTTGTCCTGATACCCCGCGTGCGGGTCAAGCCAGACCCGGGTCGGCGGCACCGGGCCCGGCTCCGGCCTGCCAGGAGATGGCGGCTGGCCCGGGAGCGGCCCGCCGGGCCAGGGGAATTCCGGGTCATCCCCGCCCGGGGGGAACGTGGCGCCGCGCAGGCTGCCGAATACGTTCGGATTACTCATTCAGGCTCCAGTTGATCTCGCCGCCGACGGCGGCCGCGTACCGTTCAAGCGTGGAGGCGCGGGCGTCGGTCGCGCCGGACTCAAGCCGGGCGACCGCCGACTGCGAGGTGCCCATGCGCGCTGCCACCTCGGTCTGCGACAGGCCCGCCGTCAGCCGCTGCGCGACCAGCTCGTGAAGCAGGCCGGCGCGCTGCGCTGCCATCCGGCGCAGTGCCATCTCACGGAAGCCGGGGAGGACCGGAAGCTCGCCCATGCTTGATAAGGTATCTCAAATTTGAGATACGAACGAGGAGGCCCGGCGACCCGGAACCACAGGATGCCCCAGTCACGCCCTAGCCGGCCCCACCGCCGTCAGAGCGGCGTGACGTAGGCGCCCGAGATGCCGCCGTCGACGAGGAAGGTCGAGGCGGTGATGAACGAGGAGTCGTCGCTGGCCAGGAACGCGACGGCGGCTGCGATCTCGGCCGGCTCGGCGAACCGCCCCATGGGCACGTGGACGAGCCGGCGCTGAGCGCGCTCGGCGTCCTTGGCGAACAGTTCCTGGAGTAGCGGCGTGTTGACCGGTCCTGGGCACAGGGCGTTCACCCTGATGCCCTCCCGCGCGAACTGCACGCCAAGTTCCCGCGACATCGACAGGACGCCGCCCTTGGACGCCGAGTAGGAGATCTGCGAGGTGGCCGCGCCCATCACCGCGACGAACGACGCGGTGTTGATGATCGATCCCCGCCCCTGACGTTGCATGTAGGGGATGACCGCCTTGCAGCAGAGGTAGACGGAGGTCAGGTTCACCTCCTGCACTTTCCGCCACGCGGCCAGGTCAGTGTCCAGGATTGAGTTGTCCTCGGGAGGGGAGATCCCCGCGTTGTTGAAGGCGATGTCGACCGATCCGTACTCGCTGTACGCGGTGGAGAACAGTAGCTCGACGGCGTCGGGGTCCGTCACGTCCGTCTCCACGAAGAGGCCCTCGACCTCGTTCGCGGCGCGCTTGCCGGCGTCCTGGTCGAGGTCCGCGACGACGACCCGGGCCCCCTCGCTCGCCAGGCGCCGCACGCTGGCGAGGCCGATGCCGCCCGCCCCGCCCGTGACGACGGCCACCCGTCCGCTCAGCCTGTGCACGTAGTTCACTCCTCGGTCGAGATGAAGACGTTCGTGAGCCGTCCCCGGTACCGTTGTCCCGCAGCGACAAGTGCGGCGAAGAGCCGGACGTCGCCACTGCTCTCTTCTGGGTGCCACTGCACGCCGACGGCGAATGCCCGGCCGGGTACCTCG
>JAWWPV010000787.1:0-3092 GCA_033854775.1 Trebonia sp. | reverse complement strand
GGGCCGACCGGTGCGCGTGGGTGGGCACCGGGTGCGCGCGCTGCTCGTTCTACTCGCGCTAGACGCGGGGCGTGTCGTGCCAACCCATGCGCTCATCGACCGGCTGTGGCCGCAAGAGCGGCCGGCGGACGCGGCCAACGCGCTCCAGTCCCTGGTCTCCCGGCTGCGGGTCGCGCTCCGGCAGGCTGGTGTGCCCGAGGGCGTGGTTGAGTCGTCTCCGGCCGGCTACCGGCTGTCCGTCCCGCCAGAAGCCGTCGACGCGATCGCCTTCGAGGCCCGGGCCCGCGCCGGCCGCCAGGCGCTAGCCAGGGGCGACGCGCGGGAGGCCGCGAACCTGCTCCGCGCGGCACTCAGCCAATGGCGCGGCAGCGCGCTCACGGACGTGGCGGGCGAGGAGTTCGCGTTCGCGCCCGCCGCCCGCCTCACCGAGCTCAGGGCCGCCGCGACGCTCGACCGCGTCGAGGCCGACCTCGCGCTCGGCGCCGCGGACGCGACGATGACCGGCGAGCTCCGCGAACTCACCGCTGCCGACCAGCTGGCCGAGCGCCCGGCGGCGCTCCTCATGCGCGCCCTCGCCGCGACCGGCCGCCAGTCCGAGGCCCTTGCCGTCTACCAGCGAACCCGCGAGCACCTGGCGGAGCACCTCGGTGTCGACCCTTCACCGCAGCTAGAACAGGCCCACCTGGCGATTCTCCGCCAGGAGATCCCGCAGGCCGCCGGCCAGGGGGAACCACGGCCGCCCCGCGAGGCCAGCGGCCCGCACGCCGCCAGGGTGCGCCGCCCGCCGACGAGCTTCATCGGCCGGGACGAGGACGTGGCCGGCGTGCTCAAGCGCCTGGGGGCCGAGCGCCTGGTCACGCTCACCGGCCCGGGCGGCGTCGGCAAGACGAGGCTCGCGACGGAGGTTGCCACCAGCGTCACCGTCCCTGCCTGGCTCGCGGAACTCGCCCCGGTCACGGACCCGGCCGAGGTCCCCTACGCGATCCTCGACGCACTGGGCCTGCGCGAGCGGTCCATCGCACCGCGGGGCGCGGAAATGGCGGGCGACCCGGTCGACCGGCTCGCCGGGGCGCTCGCCGACCGGGACGCGGTGCTGATCCTGGACAACTGCGAGCACGTCATCGACGCCGCCGCCAGCCTGGTGGCGCGGCTACTCAACGACTGCCCTAAGGTCAAGGTCCTCGCCACCAGCCGCGAGCCGCTCCAGATCCCCGGCGAGACCCTGCACGTCGTCGCCCCGCTCGCCGCACCGCGCGAATCCGACATTCCGGAATTCTCCGCCAGCTACCCGGCGGTGCGGCTCTTCGCCGACCGCGCCGCCGCCGTCCTGCCCGGCTTCGAGCTTGCCGCGGCCAACGCGGAAGCCGTGGCAAGCATCTGCCGCAACCTGGACGGCATGCCGCTGGCCATCGAACTGGCCGCCCCCTGGCTGCGCACGCTGACCCCGGCCCAGCTGGCCGCGCGGCTCGACGACCGCTTCGCGCTGCTGACCGCGGGGAGCAGGACCGCGCTGCCGCGGCACAAGACACTGCGCGCGGTTGTCGACTGGAGCTGGGATCTTTTGTCCGAACGAGAGCGTGTCCTTGCCCGACGCCTCGCCGTCTTCCCCGGCGGGGCGACCCTCACCGCGGCGGAGCGCGTGTGCGCCGGGCAGCCGGGACAGGAGGCGAGCCCGCTGCCGGCGAGCGCCGTGCTGCCCACGCTGGCCGGGCTCGTCGGCAAGTCGCTCCTCAGCCGGTCGGACGCCCAAGACGACGAGCCGCGCTACCGGATGCTCGACACCGTCCGCGCCTACGGGCTTGAGCGCCTGGCGGAGGCGAACGAGGACGCCGCCACCAGGGCCGCGTCGGCCCGCTTCTACCTGGAGTTCGCCGAGACGGCCGACCCGCAGCTGCGCACGAAGACCCAGGCCCACTGGTTCCGCGCGCTGACCGCGGAACAGGACAACGTGAACGCCGCGATCCGCTGGGCCGTCGCCCGCCAGGACGCGGATACCGCGCTGCGGTTCGTGCGCGCCCTCGGTTATTACTGGATACAGCGCGGCCACGGCGAGGCCGACGCGCTCTCCCGTGAGGTCCTGGCCATGACCCCGCCGCCGCTCACCGAGCAGCTCGCCGAGGCGCGGGTCATCTGCGCGCTGCTCGCGGCGGGCTGGGCCTGGGACATCGACCGGATCAGGGAACCGCTCGGCGAGGCGCTGGCCGCCCTGAACGGCCTCGGCGCGGATTACGGGTCATTTCACCCGCTGGTCGCGATGGCCGAGCCAATGGTGATGCAGTACGACGGCGCGACCGACCAGGCACAGCAGCAGTTCGAGCGGTACCTGACCGCGTCCGATCCCTGGCTGCGCGCGGTCGGCCAGGTGCACCTCTCGTCCTACGCCCAGTCGCTCGGCACGCTTGACGGCGCGGAGGATAACTGCCGGGCCGGCCTGGCCGAGCTGCGCGCGCTCGGCGAGCAGTGGGGGGTCGCGATGGCGCTGACCCAGCTCGCCGAGTTCACCGAGCTGCGCGCGGACCACGCGGCCTCGATCGCCGCGATCACCGAGGCGGTGGCGATCGGCCGGGAGATCGGCGTTTGGGGCGACCTGACGTACGTCGAGGGGCGGCTGGCGGTCATCCACGCCAGGGCCGGAGACCTCGACCGGGCGTACGCGGAGCTTGACCAGGTACGGCGGGCCGTGGAGGCGCGCGGCGGCCAGGTCGATACCGACCGTTGGGTCGCGTTCATGCTCGCGGAGCTGGCTTCGCTTGCGGGTAACTACGCCGAGGCCGCCCGGTGCTGCGAGGCGGTGCTCGCCACGATCGCGGGCAACGCGGCTCGCTGGTGGCAGTCGCTGCGCGCAGCCGTGAAGGCCAGGCTAGCGGTGGCCGTGCTCAAGCAGGGCCACACGGAACGCTGCGCGCAGCTCCTGACCGAGTCGGTCGACGCCACGGCGACCTGGCGGGAGCACCCCACTCTCGCCGCGGTCCTCGATGCGTGCGCCGTCTACCTCCTGCGCCGGGACCATGACGATCAAGGAAACCGCGCCGCCGCTGACCGTGCAGCTCGCCGAGGCGCGGGTCATCTGCGCGCTGCTCGCGGCGGGCTGG
>JAWWPV010000786.1:0-3769 GCA_033854775.1 Trebonia sp. | reverse complement strand
GCCGTGGGGAGCGTCAGTACCTTGCCGGTCGCTGGCTGATGTGTCCAGGAGCGGGACGTGGGCGGAGTTAGCACCGCCGAAGACGCGCCGCCGCCAGCGGCGGGACGTCGCCCTCGCCGACGCCACCAGGTCGGCCGGCATCGGCGGAGCCGGGCTCGGGTCCGGGTCCTGGGCCTGGGGCAGCGGGGCCACGTTCAGTACCCAGAAGCCGGACGTGGGCAGCGCCTCGTCCCACTCCTTGGGCAGTTGCGCGATGACGTCGCCTGGCCCGCCGGCACCGGGGGCGCCATTACCTGAAACACTGGCGGAGTGGCCGGTCAGGGACGCGAGCGCCGCCTCCTGGAGGAGCGGGAGGTTCTCCCGGTGGGCGCAGATCACGGTCGGCTCACGAGAGGCGATGACCTCGCGGACCAGAGCGGTGAGGTCGGCGGCCGGGTCAGCCGCACCCGTCGGGGATGACCGGCCGTGAAGGTAGAGCGACGGCTCCGCCCGCACCTCCTCGCCGGTGAGCTCCGCCAGCGGGCGGAGGGTGTCCGCGCAGCGGACCGCGGTTGAACTGATCAGCCGCGGCCGCGGGGCGAAGCACGCGAGCAGGTCGGCCAGGGCCTTGGCGTCGGAGCGGCCGGAGTCGTCGAGCGGGCGGGCCGTGTCGGTGTGCTTCCAGCCGCCTTTCGACAGGGCCTTGGAGTGGCGCAGCAGGATCAGCGGGACGGTCTGCGCGGGCCGCGCGGCGAAGTCCGCGAGCACCCCGTGGTCGTGGGTATAGCTGACCTTGTCGACCGCGCGGCCGGCCGGCAGCCAGGTGATCTCGTCGACTTCGGAGTTGGGGACCGCGCGCTCGTCGACGGACAGCACGCGGGCCGCCCAGTAGTGGACGCGCTTGGGGCGGCCGCCCACGTTGTAGCGGACGGAGACCAGGCGGCGGCCGAGGGCAAGGCGCGCACCGCCCTCTTCGAGCACCTCGCGGACGGCCGTAACCGGGAGCGGCTCATCGGGTTCCACCTTGCCCTTGGGCAGCGACCAGTCGTCGTACTTCTGGCGGTGAACGAGCAGGATCTCCGGTTCGCCGTCCGGGCCAGGCCGCCAGGCGACCCCGCCGGCCGCCTTGATCAGCCTGGATCCCGGCTTGTTGCTAGGCATCGGGCAGACGTCCTCGGCTCTTGTCCATGATCATGATCTCGTGCACGTCGCGCAGCGGCGCGCCGGACTCGTCACGGGCGTGCCTTGTCCACTTGCCGTCGCCGTCGAGCCACCAGGAGGACGTGCCGTCATCCATGCCAAGGGCGATCAGCTGACGCAGCGTAGTGCAATGCGCCGGATCGGCGGCTCTTACCAGGGATTCCACCCGCCTGTCCAGGTTGCGGTGCATCATGTCCGCGCTGCCGAGCCAGACCTCGTTGCCGGCGTCGGGGTCCTCGCCAGGCTGCGGGCGGGGGTCGGGCTCGCCGGTGCCGAAGGCGTATATCCGCGAGTGCTCAAGGAAACGGCCAAGGACGCTGCGCACCCGCACGTGTTCCGACAAGCCTGGCACGCCGGGCTTAAGCGCGCACATGCCGCGCACCCAGATGTCGATGGGCACCCCGGCCTGCCCGGCCCGGTACAGGGCGTCGATCACCACCTCGTCGACGAGCGCGTTGCACTTGAACGCGATCTTCGCCGGCTTGCCCGCACGCGCCCGCGCGGCCTGGCGGCCGATGCGGCCCACGATGCCCGCGCGCAGCGCCTCAGGGGCGACGAGCAGGCGGCGGTAGCCGCTCTTCCTGCTGTACCCGGTGAGGTGGTTGAACAGGTCGGTGACGTCCTCGCCCACCCTGTTGTCGGCCGTGAGGAGGCCGAAGTCCTCATACAGCCGCGCGGTCGTCGGGTGGTAGTTGCCGGTGCCGATGTGACAGTAGCGGCGCAGGGTGCCGTCGGGTTGCTGGCGGACGATGAGCATGACCTTGGCGTGCGTCTTCATGCCGACGAAGCCGTAGACGACGTGACAGCCCGCTTCTTCGAGCTTGCGGGCCCAGGCGATGTTCGCCCGCTCGTCGAACCTGGCCTTGATCTCGACCACCACGACGACCTGCTTGCCGGCCTCGGCCGCGTCGATGAGGGCGTCCACGATCGGGCTCTGCCCGCTGGTGCGGTAAAGGGTCTGCTTGATCGCGAGGACGCGGGGATCGGCGGCGGCCTCCTCGACGAGGCGCTGCACGCTCGCGGTGAACGAGTCATAGGGATGGTGCACGAGGATGTCGCGCTCGTCCAGGGCGGTGAAGATGGAGGCGTCCGTCGGCACGGCCTTGGTATTCGGAACGAAGGACGGGTACCTCAGGTCCGCGATCGACAGGTCCGCGAGGGCATTAAGGCCGGTCAGGTCAAGCGGGCCGGGAACCTTGCTTATCGCTTTGTCGTCGACGCCCAGCTCCCTCGCGAGCCGGATCAGCACGTCGTCGGACATGTCCTGCTCGACCTCAAGCCTTACCGCGGGCTCGAAGCGCCGCTTGACGAGCTCGCGTTCCATCGCCTGGAGCAGGTTCTCCGTGACGTCCTCGTCCACCTCGAGCTCGCGGACCCTGGTCACACGGAAGACGTAGTTCTCGATGATGTCCATGCCGCCGAACAGCTGGTTCAGGTGCGCGGCGATCACGTCCTCGATCGGGACGTAGCGGTAGCGGTTGACGTTGAGGAATCGCGGCAGCGACGGCGGGACCTTGACCCTGGCGAACATCGTCAGGCCGTTGGTCGGGTCGGTGAGGGTGACGGCGAGGTTGAGCGACAGTCCGGAGATGAACGGGAACGGGTGCGACGGGTCCACCACCAGGGGCGTGAGCACCGGGTAAATCCGGTTCCTGAACAGCTCGGCGAGGTCGGCGCGCTCACCCGCGGTTAGCTCCTTCCAGCGGAGGATCTCGATGTCGTGGCGGGCGAGCTCGGGCTTGATGAGGTCGGCGAAGACGGCGGCGTGCCGGCTGGCGAGCTCACCGGACGCGGTGAGGGTGTTCTTGAGCAGCTCGTCGGGGGTGTAGCCGGAGGGGATGTAGACCGGGAGCCCCGCGGCCATTCTTCGCATCAGGCCCGCGACCCGGACCATGAAGAACTCGTCCAGGTTGGAGGCGAAGATGGCGAGGAACCGCACCCGCTCAAGCAGCGGCGTCTGGTCGTCCTCCGCGAGCTCGAGGACGCGCTGGTTGAACAGCACCCAGCTCTGTTCCCTGTCCAGGTAACGGTCGGCGGGGAGCTCGGCGCTGGCCTGGCCGTTCCCGCCCCGCGGGGTGCCAGCGACGGCCCCCGCGGGACCGTCCATGTCGGATATTTCCTCTATTTCGGTAATCTCCGTAACATCCGCTTGCTGACTGCCGCCTGGGGCTGACGAGTCGCCTGATACGACCCCGGTCTCGCTGACGCTCATGATCCCCATTTTCCCGTGCGCGCGCGGGTCAAAAGCGGCAACCCCCACCCTTTGGCCCCTGGTCCGGTCAGTTGGCCTCGGCTCCGGACGAGCGCGCGGACCCGGACGAGTGCACGGACCCGGCCGAGCGGGCGCGCCCCGCCGGGCTGGCGGGCGCCGGCCAAGGCTCGAAGTCGGCGACGGTGCCGGCGCTTGCGCCGGGCTGAATCGCGCGGACCCGCAGGTAGTCCTGACCTTGCGCCGCGCGGGCGGTGCAGGCCGTCAGGGGACGCCTGACGTAACGGGCGGCCGCCTGCCCGGGCGTGACGACGCGCAGCCCGGTCGCGCGGACCGGGCCGCACCGGGCCGGCGGGACCGAGGCGTCCAGGGTCGCGTGCG
>JAWWPV010000785.1:0-4395 GCA_033854775.1 Trebonia sp. | reverse complement strand
TCCGCGCGGTTCTCGCCACGGCCGGCGACGCGGCCGATGAGGACGTCGGCCGGCGCGTCCAGGTAGACAACGGCCTGCGCGCTGGTACTCGTTTCCCTGCCGATGCCGGCGGCCGCCTCGGCCTGCTCAAGCGTGCGCGGGAACCCGTCAAGCACGTAGCCGCCGTCCTTCTCCGCCGCCGCGACCACCCGGTCCCTGATCAGCCTGAGCACCAGGTCGTCTGGCACGAGGTCGCCGCGGTCGAGGTAGCCGCTCAGCTGTTTCCCTAGCGGCGTCTGCCGCGCCACCTCGTCGCGGAAGATGTCACCACTCGAAATATGCGGCACGCCGTACCTGGCGGCGATCCGCTCGCCTTGCGTTCCCTTCCCCGCGCCAGGCGGGGCAAGCATGATGACGCGCATTTAGATTAGGTCCCTCCGTGCGGCGTGATCCCTGAAAGGCCACCTTGCCACGCGCACTATAGTTCGCACGACGTCGGGCATGACGGAAAGGATGCCGATGCTCCTTGAGCGGCGACAGGCGCTCGAAGCCGTGGCGGCGCACGTTCGCTGCCCTGTCTGCGCCGGCCCGGTCCGGGTGGGCGGTGACCAGGTCACCTGCGGCCGCGGGCACAGCTTCAACATCGCGCGCCAGGGCTATGTCAGCCTGACCACCGGCCGGGGCGGTCCCGGCACCGGTGACAGCGCCGCGATGGTGCTCGCCCGCGAGGCGTTCCTCGGCGCCGGGCACTACCGGCCGGTCGCGGACGCGGTGAGCGCGCTGGCCGCGCGGTGCCTCGCAACACAGGCCGACCGGGGCGGTCCCGGCCTGGTGCTCGACCTGGCCGGCGGCACCGGCTACTACCTCGCCCTGGTGCTTGACGCGCTGGACGCGCGTCTTGGCGCGTGCGTCGACCTGTCCGCCCCCGCGCTGCGCCGTGCCGCCGGGGCGCATCCGCGCGCGGCGGCACTCGGCGCCGACGCCTGGCAGCACCTGCCGTTCGCCGACGGGTCGGCGGCCCTCGTGCTGAGCGTTTTCGGGCCACGCAACCCGGCGGAGATCCGCCGCGTCCTCGCGCCGGACGGCACGCTGATCGTCGCCACCCCTGGCCCTGACCACCTCATGGAGGTGCGGGAGTCCCTCGGGCTGATCGGCATCGACGAGCGTAAGCCCGCGCGGCTCGCGGACGCCTACGGCGGCTACGCCCGCACGGCGGTGACCGCCGTGCGCTACCAGCTGCGCCTCGGCCACGCCGACCTGACCGACCTCGTCGCGATGGGCCCGAGCGCCCGGCACGTCGGCGCGGACGCCCTGGCGGCCCGGGTGGCCGCCCTGCCCGCCCCGGTCACGGTCACCGTGGACGTGGAGGTCAGGAGCTACCAGGGCTGACGCGGCCTCGGGATTATCTACTCGTAGACGTACCATGACACCATGACGTCCGCCGCAGCGCCGATCGCGGGCCGGCCGGTGCTCGATCTCAGCTTCCTGCTCAGCCACGCCTCGCACGTCCTGGCCACCCGGATGAGCTCGGCCTTCGCCGAGATCGGCATCACACCGCGCGAGTACTGCGTGCTCGCGCACGCGATGGGCGGACAGTACACGCAGATCGAGCTCGCGAAGCTGGCCGACCTGGACAAGACCACGATGCTCAACACGATGGACTACCTGGAGCGGGAGGGGTACGCCGAGCGGACGCCGTCGCCGGCCGACCGCCGGGCCAGGATCATCACCGTCACCGCGGCCGGCGCCGGCCTGGCCGCCGCGGGCCACGAGATCGCCGACCGGGTGCACCGCGAGGTACTCGACGCGCTGCCTGAGGGCCAGCGGCAGGCCTTCACCAGCGCGTTGACCAGCCTCGTCGGCGGACCACTCGCCGACGCCGCACCGTTCGAGCGGCCCGCGCGCCGGGCGCGCGTACCCGGCTAGCCCGATCGACTATTTTTAGATTGTCCATATCTAGATTATCTGTTACGGTCTCTCTAACGACGCTTCCGGCCTTGGAGAGATCGCATGTCCCGCAGTAATCTTCCGGGGAGCCGACCCCCCGTCCCTCCCGAGGCGCGTCGCCGGCTGGCGCTCGTCATCCTGTGCGCGGCGTCGCTCATGGTGATCCTCGACGGCACGAGCGTGACCGTCGCGCTGCCCTCCATCCAGGCGGACCTCGGCTTCACCGCCGACAGCCTGAGCTGGGTGATGACCACCTACCTGATCGCCTTCGGCGGGCTGCTGCTGCTCAGCGGCCGGCTGGGTGACCTGCTCGGCAGGAAGCGGATGTTCCTCACGGGGATCGCGGTCTTCGTCACCGCCTCGCTCGCGTGCGGACTGGCGGCCGGGCCGGGGATGCTGATCGCCGCCAGGTTCGTCCAGGGGGCCGGGGCGGCGATGGCGTCCGCCGTCACCCTGGGCATGATCGTCCGGCTGTTCGGCCGGCCCGATGAGCAGGGCAGGGCGATCGGCGCGTACGCCTTCACCGGCGCCGTCGGCGCGTCCGCCGGGCTGATCATCGGCGGCCTGCTCGTGCAGTACGCGAGCTGGCACTGGATCTTCTTCGTGAACCTGCCGGTCGGGCTGGGCGCCTGGCTCGCGGCGTGGCGGGTGCTGCCCGCCGACCAGGGGCTCGGCCTGCGGGCCGGCGCCGATGTGCTCGGCGCACTGCTGGCGACTTCCGGGATCATGCTCACGGTCTTCGCCATCGCCTCACCCGCGGACTGGTGGACGGGCCTGGTCGCGCTCGCGCTGCTCGCGGCGTTCGCCGCCCGGCAAGCCACCGCGCGGACGCCGCTGCTGCCGCCGCGCGTCCTCGCCTCGCGCAACGTCATCGGCGCCAACCTCGCCCAGCTGCTCATCATCGGCGCGGCGATAGGCTTCCAGGTCACCGTGACCCTCTACCTGCAGCGCGCGCTCGGCTTCGGCGCCGCGGCCGCCGGCCTCGGGTTCGCCCCGACCGCCGCCGCGATCGCCGTGGTCTCGCTCGGCGCCTCGGCGCGGGCGGGGCGAAGCGACGGTCGGTTCGGCGCCCGCCGGCTGCTGCTCGCCGGCCTGGTCATGATCACGGCCGCACTCGCCCTGCTGACCCAGGTGCCCGCGCACGCCGCCTACGCCACGCGCCTGCTGCCGGTGTTCGTCCTGTTCGGCATCGGCGGCGGGCTGACCCTGCCGGCGCTGACCACGCTCGGCATGTCCGGTGCGACCGACGCGGACGCCGGGGTCCTCTCCGGCGTGTTCAACACCGTGCAGCAGGTCGGCGGCGCGCTCGGCCTCGCCACGCTGACCGCGCTCGCCGCCTCCCGCACCGGGGCCGGCACCTCGGCGCAGGCCCTGACCAGCGGGTACCACCTCGCCTGGGCGGTGGGAGCGGTCCTCGGCGGCATCTCCGTCGTGGTGGCCGCGATCGCGCTGCGTGAGCGGCGCCCCCCAGCCACGGTCACCAGGACAGATTCGGCGGGCCCCCTACCCGGCCTAGCGTCTTGTGCGAGCGATCACCGTTCGTGAGAGTTCGCCGGCGCTGCCGGTGGTTCGCCACGTTGACCTGGTTGGCGCAGCGGACGCAGCAGAAGTGGCGGCGCCCGTTGCGCGAGGTGTCGATGAACGCGACGTCGCACCCGGCCCGGTCGCACACCCGCAGCCGGGTGCCGCCACCGCCGTCGATCACGTGCGCGAGCCCGGCCGCAGTCAGCGCCCGTACCCGCGCCGCGAGCCCCGTCATGACGGGCGCGTAGTGGAAGTGGTAGGCCTTGCCGGGGCCGTGGCTGACCAGCCGGGGGCGGCAGTCGGCGGCGACGAGCAGCGCGTCGGCGAGGCTCGCCTTGCCGGCCTCGGCCGGGGCCTCGAACACCTCGCGCAGCCGCGCCGCCCACGGCCGCAGCGCCGTCACGTCCGGCGCCGTTCCCATGGGCTCGTGCACCTCATGACGGTGCAGCTCCGCGGCGAGCGCGGCCGCGTCCGGAGCGGGGTGGTTGACCAGCCAGACGGCGATGTGCGCGCCCGCCACCGTGTAAGTGTTGAACTGCATAAGGTCATTACAGCAGACTGGCCGCAGGCGGGCGCGCGGGAACCGCCAAGGCGACTAGGAGGACCGGTGAGGCGTGACGCGCTGGCCGCGGGCCTGGTGGCGGTGTGCCTGTGGGGGCTCGCGCCGGTGGCCACCAGCGCGGCCGTCGGGCACCTGTCACCGCTGCCGCTGCTGCTGATCCGGCTGGCCGCCGCGTCCCTGGTGCTGCTGCCCTGGGCCTGGCCCGTCTTCGGCAAGCTCCGGCCGCGCTCGGCGGGCCGCCTCGTGGCCGCGGGCCTACTCGGCCTGGTCGGGTACAACCTGCCGGTCACCGTCGGGCTGCGGTGGCTGCCCGCCGCCACCGCGGGGCTGCTGCTTGCGACCGAGCCGGTCTGGGTCCTGGTGCTCGGCCGCCTGTTCCTCGG
>JAWWPV010000784.1:0-4389 GCA_033854775.1 Trebonia sp. | reverse complement strand
TCCCTTCACCGCCGGCCAGACCGGAATGGTCTTGGTTCCCTGCCACTGCGCCACGGCAAAGCGCATTGTCGAGGTGTGGTTCTTGGCGAAGTGGACCAGACCGTACTGGGTGGTGAGGTTGGTCGAGGCGAGCGCGCTGTTGACCTTGGTGGGGTCCGTTGACCCGGCGCGCTTGAACGCGTTGATCATGACCTGGACCACGCTGTACGCCGCGGTCGCCGTACCGAGGTCGCCGAGGTTGTCGAACTTCTTGCCGAGCGTGGCCTCAATGTGGGCGGTCCCGGGATAGTTCCAGCTCGGCAGCCACACCGCTTCGAGCAGCGAGCCCTCGGCGATGTGGCCCAGGGCATTTACCCAGGAGACGAAGTCGCCGGCCTTGGCGACGATCCCGATCTTCGGTGCGTAGCCGAGCGACTTCATCTGCTTGAACAGGTTGACGGCGTCCGGCGGGTCCATCTGGCCGACGACGATCTGCGCTTCCTTTGCCTTGGCGCTGGTGATGAACGACGTGAAGTCGGTTGTGCCGACGGGGAAGGAGAAGTCGCCGACCACCTGGTCGCCGTTCGCGGCCGCCGCTGCCTTGTACAGCGGCCGCTCGACCACGCCATCCGGCTCGTTGTCGGTGAACAGGGCGATCTTGTGGTTGGTCGGGAAGCGGTTGACCGCCTTGATGATGTTGGCGGCCTGTTCCGGCTCGCTGAAGAACATGTCCCAGCTGTACTTCCAGCCGGCCTTGTTGCCGGCCGCGAACGCGCCGACCGGCGTGTTGGTCGTCAGGTAGGGCACGCGCAGCGTCTCGGCGACGAGGGCCTGCGGCACCGTGATAGGCGGCGTGCCCGCGCCCAGCACGGCCTGGGCCCCGTCCTTTAGCACGAGGTTGCGCACCTGCTGCGACGCGGTAGTCGGATCGCTCTGGTTGTTGAGCACCACGAGCTTGACCTGGTGGCTGGTGCCTCCGATCTTGACACCGCCCGCGGCGTTGATGTCGGCGCTCGCCTGCTGGTAGCCAGCCCGCTGGTCAACACCGAAGCTTCCGAGCGAGCCAGTAAGCGACAGGCTCGCTCCCAGCGTGACCGGATCCCCCTTGCCGGAGGACCCGGACGACTGGCTGGCGCAGGCCGACGCCAGGACGGCCAAGCTGAGCACGGCCGCGAGAGCCAGCGGCCGACGCCGTAGCCCGGGCCGCGCGAACGGGGTTTTCATGACCGGTGCTAAAAAGCTCACAAGGCCTCGGCTCCTTCACTGGAAGCTGTATCGATATCTGAGGTTCGTACGCATGTATCACAATGCGGTACACATGTATCAAATTACGCGGGGACAATAGCCATTATTCGGCTCCACGGTCAAGTGCCTTGGGCGACTTATGCGGATCGTGACGTGGTCTTGACCTGATTGGCGCGAGCCGACGGGCTCAAGCAGCATCCCTACCGTGTGCCTGAGGCTCTGCCCCGCCTGGTATGCGTAGCCTGAGCAGGTGGAACTGCAAGCAGCACAAGAGAATGGCCGTCGGCCTCGCCAGGCTGGTATCCAGGTCATCCAGCGGGCCGGCGCGATCCTGGACGCGCTCCACGCGACCGAGATCCCGCTCAGTCTCGGCCAGCTCGCCCGTGAGACCAGGCTGGCCAGGTCGACCGTGCAACGGATCGTCCAAGCGCTGCAGGATGTCGGCTGGGTGACTCCTCCCGCGCCGAACGGCGGAGTCCTCCTCGGCCCCCAGCTCACCGAGCTCGCCGCCGTCGGCGGTCGGCCGGCCCATCTGGTCATCCTGCACCCGCACCTGGAACAGCTCTCCAAGGAGCTCAACGAGACCGTCGACCTGTCCATCCGCAGGCATGACCGCGCGCTCTTCGTCGACCAGGTCACCGCCGACCAGCGGCTGCGTGCCGTCTCCGCCGTCGGCGAGACCTTCCCCCTGCACTGCAGCGCAAACGGTAAAGCGATGCTAGCGACCCTTCCGGACCCCTTCGTCGAGACCATTATCGGCCGGAGCTTCCCCGCCCTCACGGATAAGACGGTCACTACCCTCCCGGCGCTGCTCGAGCAGATCGGCGGGATCCGCGCGTCCGGCATTTCCTACGACCGCGAAGAGCACACGACCGGCATCTGCGCGGCGGGCTGCGCGGTGCCCACTCCCGACGGCGGATATACCGCCGTGTCCGTCCCGCTGCCCGCGCAACGCTTCTACGGCAACGAGCAGCGTATAGCCGAGGCACTCCGCGCCGCCTGCCGGGTCATGCAAGCGGCTCTGGCCGCCCCGGCGGTCGGCTGAGGCCTGGCGGCCTGCTTGGGACGTGGTGGCTGGCGGAACAAGCGTGGTACCCAGCTGGATCGGCGGGCGGCCCTGCGGTGGTGGCGGCCGCCATGAGCGGCGGTACCGGGTCGGCTGGCACCGGCGCGAGCGCCGGCACGGTCAAGTTCACCCAGCCCGTCTACCCTTACCCGGAAGAGCTCACCCTCAGCGACCAGGAGCTCCACCAGCTTGGACAGGCCCCACGCCGAGAACGGCAGGCCATGCACCAGCCGCCGGGCTGGCGCGGTGCCAGCGGATCCGCGCGGCTGAAGACCCGTGGGAGGCGCGGCATCCGCGGTCTCGGTGTCCCGGATCCCAGGACGGCACAGGTGACAGAGGCCGATACTCCCAGCGACACTATCGCTGACCAACCTTGTTCGCTCTGGCCCAGAACGGATGACGACATTGGACGAATCACGCCGCCCGAAGGACGCTCTAACGGCCGACGTGGCCATCATCGGCTTCGGCCCCGTAGGGAAGCTCCTTGCGATTCACCTGGGACGGCGGGGTCACGCGGTCGTGGTCGTGGAACGGGAGCTGGGTCGGTATCCGCTGCCCCGCGCCGTGACGCACTGCTCGGACTTCGCCCGGATCCTTCAGTCGGTGGGCCTCAGCCCCGACACGATCCCAGAAATCACCGAGCCGTATGACGATATGTACGTCTGGCGTAACGGCGAGGGACAGACCCTGCTCGAGGTCGATTGGACCGGCCGGGGCGAGTCCAGCTGGCACAATACCTACTTCTTCCACCAGCCATCGCTCGAGGAGCGACTCGACGCGCTTGTCGCTGAATTGCCGTCAGTACGCGTCCTGCGAGGATACGAGGCCGGGGCGCTGACTCAGAACGGCGAGGGCGCCGTTGTGCACATCCGGCCCAACGCCGCCGCGGAGGAGACCAGGATTTCGGCGGCGTGGGTGGTGGGTGCTGACGGCGCCAACAGCCGTGTCCGGGAGTGGTCGGGCATCGATTGGCATGACGAGGGCTACTTCTATGACTGGCTCGTCGTTGACGTGAAGCCGCGCCCGGGCCTGCGGTTCCCGCACGTGGCCACCCAGAACTGCGACGTCCGCCGCCCATCCACCATGGTCCCCGGCGGTCCGGGTCGCCGCCGGTGGGAATTCATGCGCTTGCCGGGGGAGACCAGCGCGGAGCTCAACACGACGGATAAGGCGTGGGAACTGCTGCGGCCCTACGAGCTGAGACCAGACAATGCCGAGTTAGAGCGCCATGCGGTCTACCGTTTCCAGGCCCGCTGGGCGACACGCTGGCGGGCGGGCCGCGTCCTCCTGGCCGGAGACGCCGCCCACCTCATGCCGCCCTTCGCCGGCCAGGGCCTCGGAGCCGGGGTACGCGACGTCATGAACCTGTCGTGGAAACTGGACGCCGTCCTGCGCGGCCTCGCCGACGAGCGACTGCTCGATACTTACGCCTCGGAGCGGCTGCATCACGCGATCACATTCGTCCGGTTCTCCATGGAACTTGGCAAGGTGATCTGCATCACCGACCCGGCCAAGGCCGCCGCTCGTGACGCGCGGATGATTGCCGACTGGAGCACGGGGATGAAGCCTCCGGCTCCTCCGCGGCCCGGGCTAGGTCCCGGCCTTCACACTGGGCCAGCCGGCGGCCTGCTCGCCAGGCAAGGCCGGGTCCGGCTCAGCGGCGCAACCCCGGTCCTGTTCGACGACGCTTTCAGCGGACCCGGCGGCCTCATCGCCCGTTCATCGGGAACACTCAGTGGCCTGGAACCCGAGGTCCGGGTAACCCTTCGCCAGCACGGCATTGACCTTGTTGCCATTACCGGGCCGCCAGCCGGGGACGTCACGATCATCGAAGACGTGGATGCCACCTACAACCGGTGGCTCAACGATCTCGACGCCGACGTGGTCCTCGTCCGTCCCGATTTTCACCTTTACGGCGCTGGGCGGGCTGACCAGGCTGATGAGCTCGCGGGGGGCTTCCTGACCGCTCTCCGGTCACCGGCGCCGGTCACGGCGCGTTGAGGAGGCATCATGCCCGGGGAGTACCGCCAGTACCTGTTCCCGCGTGAGCACCCCAGGCTGGCCGAGTTGCGCGGCCTCGATCCCTACAGCTATGGCCA
>JAWWPV010000783.1:0-3894 GCA_033854775.1 Trebonia sp. | reverse complement strand
CTCGTTGATCAGCCCGTCGAGCGAAGCTCGGTCCAGCGTGCCGTCTCCCGGCGTGAGCGTGCGCTCAACCGCCGTGTCCGGCACCTGCTTAACGCAGACGACGATATTCATGGGACAACGCTGCCCTTTCCTGCGTGCGTACGACTCCGCCGACGGAACCGATGTTACTCGCCCGGAGCAGAGCTGTCCGCCCCCCTGTTCCGCAGGGGGCGTACCCGGGGCTAAGCGTGCACAGCGCGCTCGGCCGTCTCCACCACATTAGCGAGCAGCATCGCCCGGGTCATCGGCCCCACCCCGCCAGGGTTCGGCGCGACCCATCCCGCGACCGAGGCCACGTCCGGCGCGACGTCCCCGACAAGCCCCGCGTCGGTCCTGGTGATGCCCACGTCGAGCACCGCCGCGCCCGGCTTGACCATGTCCGCGGTGAGCAGGCCCGCCCGCCCGGCGGCCACCACGACGATGTCGGCGGCTCGCGTGTGCGAGGCGAGGTCCTTGGTGCCGGTATGGCACGAAGTCACGGTCGAGTTCTCCGACTTGCGGGTCAGCAGCAGACCGAGCGCGCGTCCCACCGTGATCCCCCGGCCGATCACCGTGACCTCCGCCCCGGCAAGCTCCACGCCGTACCGCCGCAGCAGCACCACGATGCCGTGCGGCGTGCAGGGCAGCGGCGCCTCCTGCCCGAGCACGAGCCTGCCGAGGTTGACCGGGTGCAGCCCGTCCGCGTCCTTCGCCGGGTCGATCAGGTTCAGCACGGCCAGCTCGTCGAGCCCGCGCGGCAGTGGCAGTTGCACGATGTACCCGGTGCAGGCCGGGTCCTCGTTCAGCTCGGCCACGGCCTCCTCCACCTGCGCTTGCGACGCCGAGGCCGGCAGGTCGCGGCGGATCGAGGCGATGCCCACCTGCGCGCAGTCGCGGTGCTTGCCCGCCACGTAGGAGCGCGACCCTGGGTCGTCGCCGACCAGGATCGTGCCAAGCCCGGGCAGGATGCCCCGCGCGGCGAGCGCGGCCACGCGCTCCTTCAGGTCCGCCTTGACCGCCGCCGCGGTCGCCTTGCCGTCCAGAATCTGCGCGCTCAAGATGTAGAACCCCTCAGTGGTAGAAGTGCCGGACGCCCGTGAAGTACAGCGTGACGCCAGCCGCTCGCGCGGCCTCGATCACGCCGTCGTCCCGGATGGAGCCGCCCGGTTCGGCCACCGCGCGGACACCTGCCTCCGCAAGTATCTCGAAACCGTCAGGGAACGGGAAATACGCGTCAGACGCGGCCACAGATCCGACGGCCCGATTTCCGGCTCTGGCCACAGCCAGCCGCGCGGAGTCGACCCGGTTCACCTGTCCCATGCCCACGCCGACCGACGCGCCGTCCGCCGCGAGCAGGATCGCGTTGGACTTGACCGAACGGCACGCCCGCCACGCGAACGCGAGGTCGGCCAGGGTAGCGGCGTCGGCCGCCTCCCCCGCCTTGAGCTGCCAGTTCACTGGGTCGTCGCCCGGCGCGTCGACGCGGTCCCATGTCTGCGCGAGCATCCCGCCGGTGACCGGCCGGAATTCAAAGTCAGGTGATGCAGAACGAGTTCGGCTTCCTCCCTCGCCACCCATTGCCCACGGGGGCGGGGCGCAGCGGAGCAGCCGGATGTTCTTCCACCTTCCGGTCAGGATGTCCACCGCCGCCGGGTCGAAGTCCGGCGCGATCACCACCTCGGCGAACCCCTCGGTGATCTGCTCGGCCATCGCGTCGGTCACGGCGCTGTTGGCCGCGACCACGCCGCCGTAGGCGGACAGCGGGTCGCAGGCCAGGGCCTTGGCGTGCGCGGCGGCGATGTTGGTGCCGATCGCGATCCCGCACGGGTTGGAGTGCTTGATGATCGCGACGCACGGCTCCGCGAAGTCGTACGCGGCCCGGCGGGCGGAGTCCGCGTCGACGTAGTTGTTGTAGGACATGGCCTTGCCGTGCAGGACTTCGGCGTTGGCGATGCCGGGGTCTTGGGTGGCGCTGCCGGAGTCAGCGGAATACGTTCGGGATGATCCTGCGGTGGACATTGACTTGTAGAGTGCCGCCTGCTGGTGCGGGTTCTCGCCGTAGCGCAGCGCGGCTGAGCGGGTCCACACCTGGGCGATCAGGTCCGGCCAGCGGGTCTCCTGCGCGATCTCGTCGGGGGCGTAGCTGGCGGCGAACCAGGAGGACACCGCCGCGTCGTAGGCGGCCGTGTGCGCGTAGGCCTGGGCGGCGAGGCGGCGGCGCTGCTCCAGCGTGAAGCCGTTGTCCGCGATGGCCGCCAGGAGGTCGCCGTACTGGCTGGGACTGGTCACGACCGCGACGCTGCCGTGGTTTTTCGCGGCGGCGCGGACCATCGCGGGGCCGCCGATGTCGATCTGCTCGATGATCTCGCTGTGGTCCGCGCCCGAAGCCACCGTCTGCTCGAACGGGTACAGGTTCGAGACCAGGAGCTGGAACGGCGCGATGCCGAGGTCCATGAGCTGCTGGCTGTGGCCCGGGTTCATCGAGTCCGCGAGGAGGCCCGCGTGCACGCGCGGGTGCAGCGTCTTGACGCGGCCGTCAAGAGCCTCGGGGAAGCCGGTGACGTCCTCGACCTTAGTGACGGGGATGCCCGCCTGCTCGATCGTCCGTGCCGTGGTGCCGGTCGAGACGATCTCCGCGCCGGCCTCGTGCAGGGCCTTGGCGAGCTCGGCCAGGCCGGCCTTGTCGTAGACGCTGACCATGGCGCGCCTGATCGGAATCCGAGTCACTTCCCGATCCTTACCTTCCTGTCGTCACTGACGGACCAGCCCTCGCGGGCCATCCGGCCGACCGTGTCCACGAGCAGCGCGCGCTCGGCGACCTTGATGCGCTCGTGCAGCGTCGCCTCGTCGTCGTCATCCTGCACCGGTACCGCGGCCTGCGCGAGCACCGGGCCCGCGTCGACGCCCTCGTCCACGAGGAACACCGTGCAGCCCGTCACCCTCACCCCGTAGGCGAGGGCATCCCTGACCCCGTGCATGCCGGGGAAAGACGGTAGCAAGGCCGGGTGCGTGTTCAGGCAGCGGCCCGCGAACCGCGCGAGGAACGCCTTGCCCAAGAGCTTCATGAAGCCGGCGCAGACGATCAGGTCGGGGTCATATTCCGCGCAGGCGGCGGCGAGGGCGGCGTCCCAGGCGTCCCTGGTGGGGAAATCTCCGACTTTCGTGGTGAACGTCGGGATATTTGCCGCTTTGGCGCGGTCGAGGGCGGCGATCCCGTCGCGGTCGGCGCCGACGGCCACGATGGCGGCGCCGTACGCCGGGTCGCTGCTCGCGTCGATGAGGGCCTGAAGGTTCGTCCCTGCCCCGGAGACGAGCACAACCAGCCGCGCATTCATGCAGTTACCCTAACCCGACCCCTTTTTTTCTTCCCCTTCGCCCTAAGAGTCTGGCTGGTCAGGACCATCAAGAAAAAAAGGGGTCGCCAGTACTGCAGAATAGTCGTGAGATGGCCAGACTTACCGACCGCCCCAAGCCGGGATCAGGATCACCGCCCCCGCCCGGGTCACCGTTCCTTCCGCCGGCGCCACGGCCGCAGCTTCCGCCTGCCGCCCCCGCGCTGCAGCAGCGTGCGGCCGCTGCGCTGATCCTCGCGGCGCTCAGCCTGATCGCGATGATGCTGATCGGTAACCTCCAGCGCGCGGTGTACGTGGTCGCGGTCGCACTGGCCGTCGCGGTCGTCGCGCTGGCGCTCGCGATCTCTGCCATGAAGGACGCGAAGCGGGCAGGTACCCGCCGGCCGCGCGCGGCCGTGGCCAGCGTGCTGCTCGGCGCGGCCGGCGCCCTGTTCTCCGCGTTCGCGCTTGCCGGGTTGCTGATCTTCTGGTCGCAGTACATGCAGTACGCCAACTGCCAGAACGGCGCGACCACGGCCGCCGC
>JAWWPV010000782.1:0-2542 GCA_033854775.1 Trebonia sp. | reverse complement strand
CGCCATCTCGTTCGCGCCGCTAGCCGCCGACTACATGCGGCACTCCCGCAGCACGCGCGCGGCGTTCGCTGGCGCGATGGCCGGCTACAGCCTCACCCAGGTGCTCTGCTACGTCATCGGGCTGCTCGCGCTCGTCACCGTCGCGCACGGGAACTCTAACGACATCTTCGGTGCGTTCATCGCGCTGCCGGTCGGTTCGCTCGGGTTCGCCATCCTCGCGGCGCGGGAGCTCGACCAGTCGTTCGCGGACGTGTACTCCACCGCGATCTCGCTACAGAACCTGCGGCCGCTGTGGGACCGGCGCGTCCTAGCGGGGGTAATCACCGCGCTGACCACGGCGGGCGCGCTGTGGCTCAACATCGCCGACTACGAGAACTTCCTCACCCTGCTCGGCTCGGTGTTCGTGCCCATGTCGGCGGTGCTGATCGCGGACTACTTCGCGGATTACCGCGCCGTGCCCCGGCGCCACTGGGACCTGTCGGCTTCCGCCCGCTCCCGCTGGTCCATGCTGCTGCCCTGGGCCGCTGGCTTTGTCGTCTACCAGCTCATCAACCCGGGGTACGTGTCCTGGTGGGCCTCGGCGTGGTCCTCGTTCGGGCAGGACATCGGGTTTACGCCGGCCAGCTGGATGTCCGCGTCAATCCTGTCCTTCTGCGCGGCTGCGATAATGACACTGCTGGTCAGAGGGACAGCAAAGCTGCGGCGGCAGTAAGACATAAAAGAACGTGACAGACTTGGAAGGTCACGATCGGCACCGGGAGGACGACGAGATGTCCCAGGCCCCGCGCTCCAGTGGCCACGGCCGGGATTACTAACGTGGCCCGCTCTGCTGTCGCACACCAGGCGAAGATCCTGCTCGTCGATGATCGCGCCGAGAACCTTCTCGCGCTTGAGGCGATCTTGTCGGCGCTGGATCAGGAGCTCGTCTTCGTCCGGTCCGGCGAGGCCGCCGTCGAGGCGGTGCTCGCGGACGAGTTCGCGGTCATCCTGCTCGACGTCGTCATGCCGGGCATGGACGGCTTCGAGACCGCCGTGCAGATCAAGCAGCGCGGCCGCACGCCCAACGCGCCGATCATCTTCCTGACCGCGGCGGGCGCGGAGCCCGAGCTCGCCTTCCGCGGCTACGCGGCGGGCGCCGTCGACTACATCTCCAAGCCGTTCGATCCCTGGGTGCTGCGGGCGAAGGTCTCGGTCTTCGTCGACCTCTACCTGAAGGAGCGGCAGCTCCGCGTGCTGTCCGACCTCTCTTCCCTGCTGTCCGCGATCGAGGAGGCCGCCGCGGGGCTCGCCGGGCTGCCCGCGGCGCTGGCTTCCGGCGCGCTGACCGACACGGCGCTGACCGACGGCCTCGCCCAGCTGGACGGCGCCATCGCCTCGCTCCGCTCCACGCTCAGCTTTCTCCCGGGGGGGCGACCCCCCGTATCCCCCGATGTCGGGTCAGAGCGGGCCTGATCGCAAAAGGCGCGATCCTGTCAGGCCCGCCCCAACCCGACAAAAGCGGCATCTGGCTCCATTGCCTGGGGGACGTAAGCGGAGGCATTGCCTGGGGGACGTAAGCGGAGGCCGAGTTTGTGGCCTGCCTCGCGCGGCGGCTGCCAGCCGGCTTTGGTGTGCTCGCGGACGATCTTCGCGGGCACACCAGCCACCACGCACCGGTCCGGAACGACGCCGCGGACCACTGAGCCTGCCGCGACCACCACGTTGCGGCCGATCGAGGCGCCAGGCAGGATGATCGCCCCCGCGCCAACCCACGAGCCAGCGCCGATGCTGACCGGGCGGTTGACGGGGAACTGGCTGCCGATTGGCAGGTCCGGGTCTTCGTAGCCGTGGTTCTGGTCGGTGACGTAGACGTAGGGGCCGGTCCAGACGTCGTCGCCGATCGTTATCGACTGGTGCGCCACGATGTGGCTGCCGCGGCCGATCACGCACCGGTCCCCGATCGCGAGCAGGGTCATGCCGCAGAGGTCCTGGCCGGGCAGGGTACCCGCGCTGATCGTGACCAGCTGGCCGATGAGGGTGTCCTCCCCGACCTCAATGCCGCTTTCGCCGAAGACAGACCCCGGCGGGAACGCCATGATCGAGCCGCGCCCGAACCTCGCGAAGGCCCGGCCGGCCGGGGTGTCCGCCGTCACCAGGCCGGCCTGCTGGAACTCGCGCCACCCCCAGTGCACGGCCCGCGAGAGCGCGTCGCGCCTGGCCGTGTCAACCCGCCACTTGAGCCTCATCCACCACGTCACGGGCCCATTCTGCCGCGCCGGGTCACCCGGGCCGACCACGCGGGTTGCCCCTGGGGGCCACAGGGCTATTCAGGTACTGGCCTTGGGGGCCATAGGGCCAATTCGGTACTGGGCCCGGGGGCCATAGGGCCAGTAGAGGTGCGCTTGGGGGCCCCAGGGCCATCACGTACTGGCCCTGGGGGTCACAGGGCCAGCGCGCGGTTGGTCCCGGGTTAGGCCAGCGGGAGGAGGGGGGAGCCGGCGCGACGGGCGGGGCCGACTGAGCGGCCCGTGACGGTCGCGGCCAGCTGGCCGCACGCGCCGTC
>JAWWPV010000781.1:0-3149 GCA_033854775.1 Trebonia sp. | reverse complement strand
AATCATGGAGAAGGTAGAGCGGACAGAGGCGGAGTGGCGGGAGCAGCTCACGCCGGAAGAGTACGCGGTGCTGCGCAAGGCGTCGACGGAGCGGGCGTTCACCGGCGAGTACACCGACACCGAGACGACGGGCGTGTACCGCTGCAAGGCGTGCGGCGCGGAACTGTTCCGTTCCGACGCCAAGTTCCACTCGGGGTGCGGGTGGCCGTCGTTCTACCAGCCGACGGCCGATGACGCCGTGACGCTGATCGAGGACCGGGCGCACGGGATGATCCGGGTCGAGGCCCGGTGCGCGCGCTGCGACTCGCACCTCGGGCACGTGTTCACCGGCGAGGGGTTCCAGACGCCGACCGACGAGCGCTGGTGCATCAACTCGGTCTCGCTGACGCTGGAGCCCGTCACCGAGGAGTGACCCGGCCGGCCTTACCTGGCCGCTACTAGTCGCCCGTGTCGGGCCGGCGGTCGCGCTTGGTCTGGGCGCGGCGGCGCTTGTCGGCGAGGCGGCGCTCGCGGGCGCCCCTGGTCGGCTTGGTAGGAACGCGCGGCGGCGGTGGCGGGGCGATCGCCTCGCGGAGCAGGGCGGCGAGCCGTGCCCGTGCCGCCTCACGGTTCATGAGCTGGCTGCGCTCGGTCTCCGCCGCGACCGTGACCACGCCGTCGGTCAGCCGGGACGCCAGCCGGGCGAGCGCGCGGTTCCTTTCGCGCGTGGGCAGCGACGGCGAGCCCGCGACGTCGAAGGAAAGCTCGACCCGGCTGTCCGTGGTGTTGACAGACTGGCCGCCTGGGCCCGAGGACCGGGAAAACCGCTCGCGCAGCTCGCTGGCGGGGATCACCAGCCAGCTGTTCACGCGAAGGTCGTCGGGCATGCCTCAATTCTGACTTATGCGGCGGAGAGCTTCGGCCCGCCCGGCGGGGACATCGCGCCGCGGCGCTGCGTATGGTGTGCGGCCGAATCGTGACCTGGCGGTGCAACCGGCCGGCCCGGCGGCGCCGTCCAAGGGGCATGCGTATCAAGCGTGCCGTTGCCGCGCGTTCCTCGCGCTCTCCTTACCTTCCGCGCTCGTCGCGCTCGTCGCGCCGGCTGCTCGCCGCGGTGGCGATCCCCCTGCTGATCCTCATCGCCGCGCTGGCCGGCTGCTCGGGGGCGGCATCCTCCTCGTCGGCTGCGGGTGCCGTGGCCGGTGCCCCGGAGGCCTCCGCGTCCTCCGCTGTCGGGGCCTCGACCGCGAACGGCGGCTCTGCCGTCGCGGGCGCGTCAGGCGCCGGATCGGGGGTCACCGCCGCCAGGTACGTCCCCGCCGGCCGGCAGCTGATCTACACGGCGCAGCTCACCGTGCGCGCGGCGAGCGTCTCCTCGGCGGTCTCCCGGGCCACGTCGATCGTCTCGGCCGCGGGCGGGTACGTGTCCGCGGAGAACGCGTCGGCCGGCCAGGGGCAGCCGAGCCAGGCCACCGCGAACGTGACGTTCAAGATCCCGGTCGCCGTCTACGCGACGACGCTCGCCGCGCTGTCCGGCGGCGGACTCGGCACCCAGCTCATCCTCGCGCAGCAGGCGCAGGACGTCACCCAGCAGGTCGCCGACGTGGGCAGCCGGGTCACCTCCGACGAGGCTGCGATCGCCCAGCTCAACTCCCTGCTCAAGCACGCGGGTGACGTCAGCTCGCTGCTTTCCGTGCAGAACCAGATCGACACGCAGCAGTCCGACCTGGAGTCCATGCTCGCGCAGCAGAACGCGCTTAACCACGAGACCGCGTACGGGACGGTCACGCTCACCCTCGTCGGGCCGAAGGCTCCCGCCAAGCCCCCGGCGAAGAACGCGCCGCCGCCAGGTCTGGCGGGCGGCCTCGCCGGCGGGTGGCACGCGCTGCGGCTGACGGTCAGCTGGCTGCTGACGGTCGTCGGCGCGGTAGCGCCGTTCGTGGCGGCGCTGGCCGTCGTGGGCGGGCTCGCCTGGTGGGGCCGCAGGCGGCTCACCCGCCGGCGGCAGAAGCCCGCCGCCTGAGTCTCTTGTGGCGCGCTACGCGAGGGCGCGCTACGCGAGCGACGAGACCAGTTCCGCCGGCGACTTGCGGCGTCCGGTGTAGAAGGGAATCTCGACCCGGGTGTGCCGCCGTGCCTCCGAGCCGCGCAGGTGACGCATGAGGTCGACGATCCGGTGGAGTTCGTCGGCCTCGAAGGCGAGCACCCACTCGTAGTCGTTCAGCGCGAAGCTGCTGACCGTGTTGGTCCGCACGTCCGGGTACTCGCGCCCCATCATGCCGTGCTCCGCCATCATCTCCTTGCGCTCGTCCGGGTCGAGGAGGTACCACTCGTAGGAGCGGACGAAGGGGTAGACGCAGACGTAGTTCTTCGGCTCCTCTCCCGCGAGGTACGCGGGGACATGGCCCTTGTTGAACTCGGCGGGCCGGTGCAGCGCCATGGCGGTCCACACGGGCTCGGAGGCGTAGCCGAGCTTGGTCCGCCGGAAGTTGACGTACATTTCCTGCAGCTCGTCGGAGGTCGGCGCGACCCACCAGAGCATGTAGTCGGCGTCCGCGCGCATCCCCTGGAGGTCATAGCAGCCCCGGGTGACGATGCCTTTGCCCTTGGCCTGGTCGAGGACGTCGGTGAGCTCGGCCGCCATTTCTTCCCTGCTGCCCACCGCCCCGCCCGACGCGCCGCCCACCGCGCCGCCCACCGCGCCGCCGAAGTCCCTGTCGGTCACGGTGAACACGGCCCACATGGTGTACCGGATGAGCTTGTTGAGGTCCCGCGCCTTGAGCCGCTGCTTGTCGCCGTGGTCCGCTTCCGTCTCAGTCATAAGTCAAAAGCTTAGTGATCCCGAACGAGAGCGCGTTCCACCCGCCCCGTCACGCTGAGCCTAAATCGGGGGCAGCGCGGAGCGCTTCTTGCTGTTATCCCCAGACGCCGCCAGCTTCCCGGTATTTGCGGGACGCTTCTTGCTGTTATCAGTACAGCAGCCTTCGCGCCGCAGCTCAACCGCGCCTTCTTGGCCGGAGTGGACGTTTGGGCACCCTCCAGGGGTCGAGTAGCCGGGGGGACTCTCACCCCCCGGCTCTCACGGAACCGTGCTTAACAGTCTCCCGTTACACGGCTCTTCTCATTTGATCTTTCAGAACGGATATCCAGGCCCAGTGGGCAAACAGGCC
>JAWWPV010000780.1:0-3442 GCA_033854775.1 Trebonia sp. | reverse complement strand
CCCGCCGGTCCCGCCCTCGTTCCTCGAGCCCGAGGACCTGGCGTCGTTGATGACCGGAACGCACAGCCAATAACGCTAATCGCGAACACCTGAGCCGGTCTCAGCCCGGTGCGCCGAGCTCGTTCCTGTCGATGAGCGCGGCGCCTCGCGATGGCTCGGTAATGAGGCACGGCAACTCCTTTCGGCCATGCAATCGATCATTGACTGGGGGTCGGGTACGCGAGTACTGTCGCGGTAACACTGTTCCCACTTCGGGAGCAATGTAACCGGGATGGCAGTGGAATAGGAGACGCCAGCCAGGGCGTGAGAAGGCAGCCGGGACTTCAGACGGCAGTCAAGGACATGAGGAGATGCAAAAATGGTGAGCAACGTAGCTCGGTCCGGTTGGGCTGCACTGGCATGCTTGGCGGCCGCGCTGTCATTGGCCGCGTGTTCGACCTCGGCGACTAACTCCTCGGCTGGCTCCAAGACCGCTTCGGGACCACCGTTGGTTATCGGGGTGTCGATGTCGCTCTCAGGCGACTTTGCCACCCTGGCCAACCCGGCCCTGAAGGGCTACAAGTTGTGGGCGTCCACGGTCAACGCGAAGGGTGGCTTGCTCGGGCGCAAGGTCAGCTTGAAGATCGTCGATGATGCGTCGAACCCAACCCAGGTAGTTACCAACTACGAAAACCTGATTACCGCCGATCGCGTCAATCTGGTGTTCGGTCCGTTCTCCAGCCTGCTCACCGTCCCGGCGGCGACTATCGCCAAGCGTTTCGGCTATGCGTTTATCGAGCCCTCCGGCGGCGCTCCCCAGGTCTTCGCCCTGCACTTGCACAACCTGTTTCTGGCCCAGCCCGCTCCGATCGTGAGCTCGGGCGACGCATTCGCTAACTACATCCTCTCGCTGCCGACGGCCCAGCGTCCGCGGACGGCCGCCTATCCCTCGGCCGACGACCCGTTCACGCAGGCGATCGTCGGTGAGATCCGCCAGCGCCTGCAGGCCGCCGGCATCAAGACGGTGTACTCAACGACCTATGCCGCCGAAACCGTCGACCTGAGCCCGGTCGTGACCCGACTCGTCGCGGCCAAGCCTGACTTGCTCGTCTCCGGGACCGGCGGCGCCGACGCGGTCGCCGAAGTCAAAGGCATGGTCCAGGCCCATTTCACGCCGAAATTCGTGTTCTTTACCGGCGGCCCGAACGACCCGACCTTCCCCGCGCAGGTCGGGCCGGCCAATGCGGAGGGGATCTTCAGCACCGGCGACTGGTTCCCGCAAGCCAAGACAGCCGGCAACGCCGCCTTCGAGAAGGCCTACGTAGCGAAGTATGGCGGCACAGCGGCCAGGATTGATCCTGCCGCGGCCGAGGCGTTCGCCTGCGGCCAGCTACTCGAGTTGGTGGCCCAGCGGTATGGCAAGGTCGACAACGCCACCATTATCTCGGCCCTTCACCACGGCACCTGGCCTACCGTGGAAGGCAATCTCAGCTGGAACGCTGACGGCTCACCGCGGGGCTCCGACATCGTCGTGCAGTGGGTCCACGGTCAGCTCCTGCCGGTGTACCCGACGGCCCAGGCCCTCACCAAGCCGATCGCCAAGCCGGCCTGGGCGGGCTGACCCATGCACCTGTTCGTGCAGGCCACCATCGTGGGAATCCTGTTCGGCGGCGTTTACGCGCTGATTGCCAGCGGTCAGGCGATAATCTTCGGGGTAACGCGCACCGTGAACTTCGCCCAGGCAATCTTCACGATTCTGTGCGCGTATCTCAGCTACACGCTCTTCACCGATTTCGGAATCGACCCATTCCTTTCGATACTCGTGCTCGTCCCGGCCATGTTCGCCTTCGGCATCGGGATCTACGTCCTCTTGCTCCGCCGGCTCAGCCGCTCCGGCGCCGAGCTCGGCCTGCTCGTCTTGTATGGGCTGGGCATCGGCATCCAGGGCGTGCTGGACTTCGTCTACAAGACCAACAACCGGGTAATCACCCCGGGTTACGCAAATAACTCCTGGACCGTCGCCGGCTACCAGATCCCCGAGGTGCGGTTCTTCGCCTTCCTCCTGGCGGTGGCGGTGCTGGGCACGCTGCAGCTGATCCGCCAGCGCACCAAGCTCGGGCGGGCGCTACGGGCTACCACCCAGAATCCGGTCGCGTCCAGGCTGCTCGGCGTGGACGTCGAGCGGATCTCGGCCATCGGGATGGGGCTGGGGGTGGCCGCGGCCGGAGCGGCAGGAGGCGTGTTCGGCATGATCCTCCCGTTCAACGGCAACACCCAGTACGACTTGCTGTCCAAGCTGCTGTCCATCGCCGTGCTCGGTGGGATGGCGAGCATGGGGGGCACGATCGTGGCCGCGGTCATCCTGGGTGTCGTCGAATCCGTTGTCGCCGCCACGATCTCACCGGACTGGTCGGCCTTCGCGTTCCTCGTCGTCCTGTTCGCGGTCCTGATTATCCGGCCGCAGGGTCTGTTCGGCCGGCGGCTGCGGGGGGCCTTGTGACACGGCTCGGCGTTGCGGCACGGCTGAGGTCAGCGACACGGCCGGGCTCGGTGACACGGCCCGGCCCGCACTCCCGGATCCGCCCCGCGGGCACCATCCAGGCGGTGGCCTTCGTCGCCGTGGTGGCCGTGCTCCCCCTGGTCACCGGCCAGCACTGGCTGGTCAGCCTGCTGGTGTTCACGGTGATGTACGCCGGCCTGGCGAGTGCCTGGAACCTCCTGGGCGGCTACGCCGGCTACCCGGCCCTCGGCCACGGGGCCTTCTTCGGTGTCGGGGCCTATGCCATGGCCATCGGCACCAGTCATCTCGGTGTGGGCGGGGGGTACCGGCCGTTCGTCCTCATCGTGCCCATCGCCGTCGGCACCGCCCTGGTGGTGCTGCCGATCGCCCGGCTGCTCTTGCGGACGCGGGCCGCCGCCTTCGCCGTGCTGAGCATCACCCTGATGTTCATGGTGCAGACGCTGGCCTACAACATCCGCAGCCTGACAGGCGGCTCGTCGGGCCTTATCGTGCCCCTCGCGCCGTTTCCCGCGGCCACCTTCGAGCGGACGTTCTACTACGCGATGGCCGCCCTGCTCGCACTCACCCTTGCGGTGTGCTGGGTCGTGCGGACCAGCAAGCTCGGGCTGGCGCTCAACGCCGTGCGCGACGACGAAGACCGCGCCCGAGGGCTCGGCGTGCAGACCGAACTGGTGAAACTGGTCGCCTTCAGCGTCAGCGCCGGCCTGACCGCGGCCTTCGGCGCGGTGTGGGCCTACTACATCAGCTATGTGTTCCCCGGCTTCGCCATTGACCCGCTGCTCTCGCTCGGCGCCATCCTGATGGCGTTCCTCGGCGGGCGGCGCACCCTGTGGGGCCCGGTCATCGGCGCGGCCCTGATCGTCCCCGCCCAGCAGTACTTCGCCTACCGCTACGGGGCGAGCCACCTCTACCTCGTCGCTTACGCGGCCCTGTTTCTCCTGG
>JAWWPV010000779.1:0-7000 GCA_033854775.1 Trebonia sp. | reverse complement strand
GATAGCCCGCGACGACGGAGGCGCACGATGGCACGTACCCCAAAACTGCGTCGGATGCCGCTCGCGCTCACCGCGCTGCTCGCGGCGGCCCTCCTCGTGCCGGGGCTGGCAAGCGCCACGGCAGCGGGCCAGCCGACCGCCACACCCACTGCGGCGCCGCCACCGATCTACCTGGACACCCACTACAGCTTCACCGAGCGGGCGGCCGACCTGGTGTCGCGCATGACGCTCAGCGAGAAGGTGCAGCAGCTGCACACGAACAACGCGCCCGCTATCCCCCGGCTCGGCGTGCAGCAGTACACGTACTGGAGCGAGGGCCAGCACGGCGTCAACCGGCTGGGCGCGGACACGGCCGCGGGCGGCCAGGGCGAGCTCAACGCGCAGGCGACGAGCTTCCCGGTTAACTTCGCCTCGACGATGTCGTGGGATCCGAGCCTCGTCGACACCGAGACGACCGCGATCTCCGACGAGGCGCGCGGGTTCCTCGACAAGTCGCTGTTCGGCACCGGGGAGAACAACCTGGGCCCCTCCGCCGGCGACTACGGCAGCCTCACGTACTGGGCGCCGACGGTGAACATGGACCGTGACCCGCGCTGGGGCCGGACCGACGAGGCATTCGGTGAGGACCCGTACCTGGCCTCAGCGATGTCGGACGCGTTCGTCGACGGCTACCAGGGCGAGACGCTGAGCGGCCAGCCCATGACGCCGTACCTGAAGGTCGCGGCCACCGCCAAGCACTTCGCGCTGAACAACGAGGAGAACGACAGGCTGACGGGCAGCTCGGACACCACGGACGCCAACATCCGCGACTACTACACCAAGCAGTTCCAGAGCCTGGTGGAGAACGCGCACGTCTCCGGGATCATGACGTCCTACAACGAGATCAACGGCACTCCGTCGCCTGCCGACACCTACACGACGAACGAGCTGCTTCAGCGCACCTACGGGTTCGACGGCTACACGACGTCGGACTGCGACGCGGTGGCCACCGCGTTCCAGGAGCCGCCGGGCGGGCATGCCTGGGCGGCGCCCGGCTGGACGTCCTCGGACGTCAACGGCCAGATCATCTGGACGAACAACACCTCGGGCGCGACGATCCCCGCGGCCGCGGGCGCCGAGGCCTACGCGCTGCGGGCGGGCACCCAGCTCGACTGCACCGGCGACGAGGCGACGGTGACCAACGTCGAGGACGCGGTCAACGCCGGCCTGCTGTCGACGGGCGTGCTCGACAACGACCTGACCCAGCTGTTCACGATGCGGATGGAGACCGGCGAGTTCGACCCGCCGAGCAAGGTCGCCTACACCAGCATCACCAAGAGCGCTATCCAGAGCCCGGCCCACCAGGCGCTGGCCGAGCAGGTCGCCGCCAACGACCTCGTCCTGCTCAAGAACGACGACCTCACCGGCACCAGTCAGCCGCTGCTCCCGGCCGACCCGGCGAAGCTGAGCAACGTGGTAATCGTCGGCAACCTGGCCAGCACGGTCACGCTCGGCGACTACTCGGGTGACCCCTCGCTCCAGGTGAACGCCGTGCAGGGAATCACCGCGGCGGTCCAGGCAGCGAACCCCGGCGCCCAGGTCACGTACGACTCCTGCGGAACCTCCACGACCGCCACTGCCGCCGCGGACTGCTCGGCCGCCACGCTGGCCGCGATCAAGGCCGCCAGCCTGGTGATCGTCTTCGTCGGCACCGACCTTAACGTCGCCACCGAGGGCCACGACCGGAGCAGCCTGGCCATGCCGGGCAACTACGACTCGCTTATCAGCCAGGTGAACGCGGTCGGCAACCCGGACACGGCCCTGGTGATCCAGTCGGGCGGCCCGGTCGACCTCGGCAACGTGCAGGGCGACTTCCCGGCCATCGTGTTCAGCGGCTACAACGGCGAGAGCCAGGGCACCGCGCTCGCCCAGGTGCTGTTCGGCCAGCAGAACCCGGCCGGGCACCTGGACTTCACCTGGTACGCCGGCGACTCCCAGCTTCCGCCGATCTCGAACTACGGCCTCACTCCGTCCCAGACGGGCGGGCTTGGCCGCACTTACATGTACTTCACCGGCACGCCGGCCTATCCGTTCGGCTACGGGCTGTCCTACACCTCGTTCAAGTACTCCCACGTACAGGTCGGCCCCCGGGCGGCCACGGCCGACGGGACGGTGGCGGTCAGCTTCGAAGTCACGAACACCGGCAAGACCGCGGGCAATACGGTCGCCCAGCTGTACGCCGCGCCGCGTTTCACCGTGCCAGGCACCGAGCTGCCCAAGGATCAGCTCGCCGGCTTCCAGAAGACCGCGGACCTGAAGCCGGGCCAGACTCAGCACGTCACGCTGCAGGTCAAGATCCCGAGCCTGAGCGAGTGGGACGAGCAGGCGCTCAGGCAGGTCGTTTACGACGGCAGCTACGAGTTCTTCGTCGGTCCCGACTCGGCCACGGCGGCCGACTCGGGCTCCGTCGCCGTACACGGCTCGATCACCCCGGCCGTCCAGTACGTGACCGTGCAGCCCGACCAGGTCGTCTACCAGGCCGGCCAGACCCTGAACCTGGCCGGTACCAACTCCTGGATCGCCCCGGACACCGACGCCGCACTCGAGCAGGCGCACTCGAGCGCCGGTGACATCGTCGAGGCGGTCAACAACGACGAGTCGTTCGCCAACCTGTCGCGGGCGCGTGTCACGTACTCAAGCAGCGACCCGTCCGTCGCGAGCGTGAACTCAAGCGGCCTGGTGCGGGCGGTCAAAGACGGCGTCGCAACGATCAGGGTCACCGTCAACGGCGTGACCGGTACCGCGGTCATCGTGGTCCAGGGCACGCTGGCGAACTCGACGCCGGCCGTCGTCGCCGCGGGCCAGCCGTCGACGGTGAGCGCGACGTTCACGAACGGCGGCGGCAAGCCGGTCTCGAACGTCGCCTTGTCGGCGACCGTGCCGTCCGGGTGGACCGCGACGGCGGCCGGCGCGGTGACGTTCGCCAGCGTGCCGGCCGGCGGCAAGGCCACCGCGACGTGGCAGGTGACCCCGGCGGCGGGAGCGACGCCGCAGGAGTACCCGATCACGTTCGGCGCGACGTCAAGCGAGGGCACGTTCAGCAGTTCGGCGTCGACCAACGTGCCCTACGCGTCGGTCGCGGCCGCGTACGACAACACCGGCATCAGCAACGACAATGCCGCGGCGGCCGGCGCGTTCGACGGCGGCGGGCTGAACTTCTCCGCTCAGGCGCTCGCGGCGGACGGATTCGTATCCGGTCAGACGGCGACGGTCGGCGGGACCAGCTTCACCTGGCCGGGCGTGAACGTGCCGGACAACGTCGTCTGCGGCGGCCAGGCGGTGCCGGTCTCCGGCTCTGGCAGCACGCTGGCCTTCCTTGGCGCATCAAACAACGGCACGAGCTCAGGGACCGGCACGATCGTCTACACCGACGGCACGACGCAGTCGTTCGCGCTCGGCTTCGCGGACTGGTGGTCCTCGAGCGCCATCGCGGGCACCTCGATCGCGGCGACCACGCCGTACCTGAACAACGGGGCGAACAGCTCCAAGCAGACGCAGCCCGTCAACGTCTACTACGCGAGCGTCCCGATCGACTCCTCGAAGACGGTCCAGTACGTGGTGCTGCCCGACGTAACCCAGAACGGCCAGGCCGCCCAGGTCACGGCCCTGCACGTGTTCGCCGTCGGGGTCAGCGGCTAACGGGGTCCGAGTCGGTCGCGGTCCGTTCGGACCGGCTCGCGGCGCCGGAAGATGCGGTTTTATCGTAGTAAGGTCATAGGCGTGTCAGACCTGCCTCCCGGAATTGATACCACCACGGCGCACCCGGCCCGGATCTACGATTACATGCTCGGCGGCAAGGACAATTTCGCCGCCGACCGGGAAGCGGCTGAACTCGCGCTCGCGGCCTGGCCCGCGATCCGCGTTGCCATGAGGGAGAACCGGGCGTTCATGGGCCGTGCCGTCCGGTACTTGTCGGCCGAGGCGGGGATCAGCCAGTTCCTCGACATCGGATCCGGCCTGCCGAACGTCGGCAACGTGCACGAAGTGGCGCAGGCCGCCGATCCCGCCGCCCGCGTCGTCTACGCGGACAACGACCCGATCGTGCTCGCTCATGCGCGGGCGCTGCTCACCGGAACGCCCGAGGGCAAGTGCGCCTACATTGACGCGGACCTCCGGGAGCCGGAGAAGATCCTCGCCAACCCGGTCGTGCGGGAGACCCTGGACTTCAGCCGGCCGGTCGGCCTTCTCCTCGTGGGCATCCTGCAGTTCATCCGGGACGAGGAGCACCCGGAGCGGATCATCTCGACGCTGCTGGAGGCACTACCGTCGGGCAGTTACGTGGCAGCCTCGCACGGCACGGCCGAGTACATGGTGGGCGAGGGCACCGCGAGCGGCGTCGTCGGCGCTTACCAGCGGGGCGGGGTGCTTCTCACCGACCGTGACAGCTCGCGGTTCGCGGACCTCGTGTTCGCCGGCCTTGAACTGGTCCCGCCGGGCGTGGTACTGACCTCGGACTGGCGTCCGGAAGCCGGAGCGCTCCGCCCCTCGCCGACCGAGGTCAGCACCAACGCGGGGGTCGCGCGCAAACCGTAGTCCTGTCGGCGCGGCCCATCGCGCGGGATTCAACGGACGCCTTCCCAGACCGCGCGCTCGTCCCCGGCCGGGTCATCGACGATGCTGACGTCCTGCGCGAGCACGCCGGTGGTGCGGCTCCCTGTGTCATAAGGCGCCCAGCCGGGCTCACCGCGGGTGATGAAGTCGACCCAGATTCGGTGCACCCGCTCCGCGACCGCCTGCGACGGCGTATCGCCGATGAGCGGCCGTAGCTCGGGGCGGGTGACGGTGTCGAAGGCGAACGGGATCTCGGCTGCGTGGCAGGCTCCGAGCCGGTGGTTGTCCGATGCCTCGGGCAGGTCGAAGCGGTACATCCAGGTGCCGGCCGTGGCCGCGGCGGCTCGGGTCTCAGCCACCCGGATCGCCGGGACGCGGAAGAACCAGTCGCTGACCACGGCGGCCATGACGTCACCCGGGCTGGCGTCGGGCCGGTTGGCCCGGTACACGTCCAGGCCATGGCTGGTCAGCCCGTACGCGGTGGCCGCCGCGGCCAGCCTGGGCTCGTCGATGAGGTCGATGATGGCCGGCGCGACCAGGAACAGCCGGGACTCGTCCCGGTTCGACCCGATCAGCAGCTGGACGCCGCTCCCCTGGCCCGCGGCCAGGGCGGGCAGCGGCGCGGCGGGAACCACGGTGCCGTCGACGGTGGGCGCGAACGGCAGCAGGCTCAGCGTGAGCTGCCCCCACCGGGCCGGGTCGGGATTTGTCTGCACCTCGACCACGAGGTCGGATGCGGCCTGGACAAGCTTCTCAATCGGGACCGCCTTGATCGCGTCCCGGTCCGCTGGCACGCCGAGCGCCTCGGCCAGGTAGCCGGCGACGGTGCGGCCCTCCTGCGCGGTGAGGGTGTGCGCGCCGGCCCCGCTCTGCGCGACGGCCCGCGCGAACAAACCGTCCGACAGCGGCATCGACAGCAGCGTGGTGACGCTCATCGACCCGGCCGACTCCCCCGCGACGGTGACCCGGGCCGGATCCCCGCCGAACGCGGCGATGTTGTCCTGCACCCACCGCAGGGCCGCCAGTTGGTCGAGCAGGCCCAGGTTGGCGGTGCCGTCGCCGAGGAACAGGAAGCCCTCGGCGGCCAGCCGGTAGTTGATGGTCACGCACACCACGCCGTCACGGGCGAAGGCGGTGCCGTCGTACGCGCCGACCGACCCCGAGCCGTTCATGAACGAGCCGCCGTGAATCCAGACCAGCACCGGCAGCCCGGCGGCACCGGGATCAGGCGTCCACACGTTCAGGTTCAGGCAGTCGTCGCCCGGGATGACCTCCTCGGGGAACAGCAGCTGGTACTGCGGCGGGTAGTCGCCCTTCGGCACCGTCGGCCCGAACGCCGTCGCGTCCCGTTCGCCGCTCCAAGGCACCACGGGCTGCGGCGGGCGCATCCGGTTGGCGCCGAACGGCGGCGCCGCGTAGGGAATGCCGAGGAACGCGCAAGCGCCGCCCTCGTTCTTTCCCCGGACGGTTCCGTCGGTGAGCCTGACCAGGGGCTGGGGCGTCATCTCAGTCATCCGTGCTCCGTTGCGACGTTTGCTCGATGTGATGCGGACTGTCTCTCAACGAGTCAGCGCCTGTCAAGGCGCCGGCCTGGCGTCCGTCGGGCCACCCCCCGGCGCGCACGCCCGTCCCCGCTCGCTTATCCCGGGGCCAGCCGGTCAGCGGTTGCGCCAGACCGGGCGCCGTTTCTCCGCGAACGCCTTTTGTCCCTCGGTCGCGTCGGCGGTGCCCAGCAGATCGTCGATCAGGCCGGAAGGCTGCGTGACAGCGTCGATGACGTCGGGAATGCCCCGCGTCTGTTCCATCAGCTGCAGCGAGATCCGCACGGAGGTCGGCGAGCCGTCCAGGATCTCGGTGGCGAGCGCGCGGGCCCCGTTCAGTGCCTGTCCCGCTTCCGTCACCCGGTTGACCAGGCCGTAGCCGAGGGCCTCGTCGGCGCGGACGCGGCGGCCGGTGAGGATCATCTCGGTGGCGACCTTCGCCGGGACCGTGCGGGGCAGCCGGACGATCCCGCCGGCTCCGGCGATCAGCCCGACCTTGACCTCGCTGAGCGCGAACTGCGCGGCGGCGTCGGCGACGACCAGGTGGCAGGCGAGCGCGATCTCGCAGCCGCCGCCCATCGCGTAGCCGTTGACCGCGGCAATCACGGGCTTGGGCATCGAGCGCCGGCTGGTCAGCCCGGCGAAGCCGTTCTTCGGCACCCACAGGGGCTTGCCCGAGCCCGAGTACACGAGGTCGTCGCCCGCGCAGAACGCCTTGTCCCCCGCCCCGGTCAGGATGGCAGCCCACAGGTCGCTGTCGGCGAAGAACGCGTCGAAGACGTGGTCCAGTTCCTCGTTGGCCATCGGGTGCAGGCTGTTCCTGGCCTCCGGCCGGTTGATCGTGACCTCGAGGAGGTGACCGTCCCGCC
>JAWWPV010000778.1:0-2840 GCA_033854775.1 Trebonia sp. | reverse complement strand
GCCGGGTCGGGGGTAATCCCGAGGGCGGGCAGCTCGGACTGCACCGTGGACTGGTACGCGGGCGCGTACGCCTGGCCGGCCGCCAGCGTCGTCGGGTACCTCACCGTCGTCCCGGTGAGGCCCGCTGCCGTGACGTTGCTGCCCAGGTAGTAGTCGAACAGGTTGTTGCCCGCCAGCACCCCGCAGTAGGGCATGGCGCCGGCGAAGTCGCCCTTGTACGCCTCGATCTCGGCCGTCGTGACCTCGCCGCCCATCGACAGGCCGCTCATGATCGCCTGCCGGGCGTGCAGCCCGGTGATCGCCGGGAACGCCTGTAGCAGGTCGTGGGTGTCCACGACGCCGTCGCCCGGGTCGTAGCCGTTCATCGCGTAGCTCGACGCGGCCCAGGCGAACCCCTTGTCGACGAAGTACTGGCGCAGCTGGGGGTCATCGACCCACACCACGGTGCCGGTGCCCCGGTAACCGTGGGCGAACATCACGAGGGTCCCGTTCCAGTTGGGCGGAACCTCGATCCGGTAGGAGGCCCCATCGCTGGCGATGCCGGTCCGGACCCGGGACAGCTGGCCGCTGCCGTTGGCGATCGGGCTGAACGGTGCGGTGTAGGCCTCACCGTTGAATTCGCACGCCGGGTCGGCGATCTGGACGCCGGGGACAACTGTGCTTGGCGTCGTGACGCAAGTACTGGGGCTGAACGCCGCCCCGTCGGCCCGGGCCGGCCCGGACCAGCTGGCGAGCGATCCGAGTAGCAGAATGCTGCCAGTAGCGAGCGCGACGATGAGACGGCGTGGGTGAGGGCGAGCCGGCATTGGCATTCCTCCCGGGACGGCGGTGCACTACCCGTAGCTTGCGCTCGTGTTCCACTGGCTTCAAGATCGCCGCAAGCGTAAGTTTGCGGGCGCTCCCGGTCAGGCCGAGTCGCGGAGGATGAGCTCGGTGTCCAGGACGACGTGCGTCGGGCCCTGGCCCGGGGTGGTGACCTGGGCGAGCATCTCGCGGACCATCCGCGCGGCCATGGCGTCGACGGGCTGCCGCACGGTGGACAGCCTGGGATCGGTGTACTGGGACAGCGGCAGGTCGTCGAACCCCAGCACCGCCACGTCGTCCGGGACCCGGCGGCCGAGGCGGCGCAGCGCGCTCAGCGCGCCGACCGCCATCAGGTCGGAGGCCACGAACACCGCGTCCAGCCCCGGACGGTGGTCGACCAGGCGGCACAGCGCGTGCTCGCCCGCCCGGCGGCTGAAGTCGCCGTAGGCGATCATGCCGGGATCGTGGACGCCGACGGCGGTCATGGCCTTGCGGTACCCGAGCAGGCGGTCGATGCCCGGCGACATGTCCGGCGGGCCCGCGATCGTCGCGACCGCCTTCCGGCCGGAGCCGAGCAGGTAGTTCACCGCCTTGCACGCGCCCTCGACGTTGTCGGCGTCGACGTAGCTGACGCTGTCACCGCCGGCGACCGGGCGGCCGCACAGCACGACCGGTATGCCAAGGCTGCACAGGTCGAACTCCGGCCTGGAGTGCATCGAGACGAAGAACGCACCGTCCACGTGCCCGCTGCGCAGGTACCTGGACACCGTGTGGTAGTCGCGCGGCGAGTGCAGTGTGAGCAGGACCAGCTGAACGTCCGCGGAGCCCAGCTCCTTGTTCACGCCCCACAGGATCCGGGCGAAGAACGGGTCGGCGAAGACCTTCCCGTTCTCCTCGCCTAGCACCATCGCGATCGAGCCGGCCTGCCGCGCCCGCACCGCGCGCGCGGCGCGGTTCCTGACGTAGCCGAGCCGGGCCATCGCCTGCTCCACCTTGTCCCTAGTCTCTGGCTGGACGCGGGTCGAGCCGGTCAGGACCCGGGACGCGGTGGCCGACGAGACGCCGGCCAGCCGAGCGACATCGGCGAGCGTCGGTGGCGTCACTGGCGCGCCGCCGAAGCCGTAGGCGCCACCGAAGCCACAGGCCCCGTCGAAACGATAGCTGTAGGTGTCACCGCCGTCTCCTGCCACTTTCAGGGGCGCTTCAGCTTCCCCACCCACGGCCGCCGCCCGGTATCAATATTGGTGTAATTAGTTTGTAAACGGCACTGAAACCCACTGCAATGGTTTCGGCAAGGTTTCCGCTGTTTTGTGCGCGGGCGTGAAAGTTTCATCCGTGCAGATGATGCTGCAGCCGCCCGCGGCGCCGTTGCCGCGAGCGGCCTCGTCGCTCGACACCGATGAAAGTTGCACGGGCGCGGCGCCCGCCCGGGTCGCGGTTCTGGTCGCTCACCAGCACGGAAAACGGATCGCTTGCTGCGCGTACCCGGCCCTCCGAAGGTATCCGCAGCGCATGACGGGTCGGCCGGCCCGGGCATCGCTTGACCGGTTTACCTGGCGAGCCTAGCGTCGGCGACGCTCGCGCGGTGTGGCGCGGGCTGGCACGCGGTGCTCTCGACCGCTCCGACCCGGAGGTGCATGTGATGCGATTGCGAAGACTACGGCGATTCTTCTGCGGCCTGGCGGTGCTCGTGCTGGGCGCGGCCGGGCTCGGCGCGGCAGCCCTGGCCGGGGCCACGCCCGCCAGCGCGGCGACAGGGTGCTCGGTGGCCTACTCGGTGAGCAGCCAGTGGAATACCGGCTTCAGCACGGCGATCACCATCACCGACCTGGGCTCGCCGCTGACGTCCTGGACGCTGGGCTACTCCTACGCCGGCAACCAGCAACTCGCCCAGGGCTGGAGCGGCACCTGGTCGCAGACCGGCCAGAACGTCACCGTCACCAACGCGTCCTGGAACGGCTCGCTAGCCACCAGCGGCAGCGTGCAGATCGGCGCCAACTTCAACTACTCCGGCACCAACACCAGCCCGACAGCGT
>JAWWPV010000777.1:0-8830 GCA_033854775.1 Trebonia sp. | reverse complement strand
GGGGGGGGGGGGGGGGGGGGGTGTCTGGGGGGGGGGGGCGCTGGCCCACCGCCCTGTGGGGGGCCGGCCCCTCCGCCGGGCGGCCTCGGCCTGCACGCCAGGGATCCGGTCGCGCAGGCGCTGCTTGGCCCGGGCCAGGAGAGCGCCCGGGGCCGAGGGCGCGGGGCCCGGGTGGCCGACGCCGGGGGCTTCGGCGCGGGTGCCGGGTGCTTCGGGGGGCCCCTCACGGGTGCTGGGGGCTTCGGCGCGGGCACTGGGGGTGCCGGGGGCTTCGGCACGGGTGCTGAGGGCGCTGGCTTCGGCGCGGGCATTGGCGTACTGGATGATGGCGTGCTGGACGTCGGGGTTGTGAGATAGCCGGAAGGCGTCGTCGGCGGGGGAGATGTAGTAGCTGACGCTGCCGGGGTCACCGCTGCGGCCGGCGCGGTTCTCGGCCTGGATGTCGATGTCACGGGACACCCCGGAGCGGGCGGTGACCCGCACGTGCAGGCCGCCGAGGGCCTTGGCCTCGTCGCTGACCGGGATGTCCACGCCGCGGGCACCCTGCATGTTGATGACCAGGACCTGGCCGGGCTTGCCAGCCTGGTCGATCATCCGGCTGAACGCGGCTTCCCGGCCGGTGCCCTGCTCGAGGAACCACTTGGCGTCGATCGCGGTGTGCTCCACGCCCATGCCGGCCAGCCGCTGCGACAGCCTGGCCACCAGGTCGTTGCGGTGGGCCAGGATCAGCTGTGGCTGCCTGGTGCCGGCGGCCTGCATGTCACGGACGTGATCGGCGATCGCGCCGAGCTTCTCGCCGAGGTCAGCGCTGACATGGTCGGCGGCGGTGTTTAGCCGGGAGGAGTAGTAGCGCGGGATGTCGGCGATCTCACCGGACAGGCCCTGCGCGGCAAAACGCTCTCCCTTGCCCAGCGCGGTGCCCGAGGCGCCCACGACCCGGTTGTACACGGGCTGGGCATACAGCTGCTGGGCGGTGATGGTCTTGCTGGTGGCCGGGTCGTCGCGGACCGCGATGCCTTCCTTGGCCTCGATCGCCTGGGCCAGGCCGCCGTTCCACCGGCTCTCGGTGGCGGTTTCTGGGTTGTACAGGACCTCGTGGGTGGTCTGGTCGATGATGTAGATCTTGCCGTCGTGCTTGACGTAGTGGATGTTCTCGATGTGCTCCCAGTGGGCGGTAGCGGCCATGTTCAGCCGGGCCAGCTCGGCCTCGGACGGCGGCCGACCCAGCAGTTGCCCGACCTTGGCCTGGCCCTCGCCGGTCAGCGACGCCGGCCCGCCAACCTGCTCTGGCTCACGGCCGAAATCAGCCTCGGACAGCTGACCGGTCTCCAGATGGTCACTGAGGAACCCGGTGGCCCACTTCACCGGGCCGGAGACCATGTCCGGGGCCGCGCCCCCCGCCCCCTCACTGAGGATGTAGCTCGTGTTCGAGTACACGAACGCCTCGTCGATCTCATCGATGCTGGCGTCGATGACCGTGTGGCCAGAGCCCTTCTGGCCGGGCACCGCGCCCGTCTTCAGGTTGGTGAAGCCGACATCCTGGCTGGTACCCACGTAGATGGTGGGCCGGCCCTCCGCGGGCGGGGGCGGCGGCGTGTCGGAGTTCATCCGGTGCACGTCGAAACCCAGCGGGCTCAGCAGCTGGCGGTAATGGGCGAACTCCCGGTCGGCCAGGTTCCCGCGGGTGGTGATGACGTGGACCGCGTCCACGCCCGGGCGCACCGCCTGCCGGGCTGAGTCCACTAGGAACAGCCACGACTTGCCCTCGCCGGCGGCCATGTTTACGACCTTGCCGTCGGTGAACGCGTGCGAGGCCGACATCTGCGTCCACCGCAGCGCCACCCCCTCGCTGCGCCGCACCGCCTCGTAGACCGCCGCCGCCGCGTCATCGGGTGAGCCGCCCAGCAGCTTCCGCAGCGCCTCGTCGCTGATGCTGGTCAGCCGCTCGTGCCCCGGCACCCCGGGGCCGGAGCGGGTCGCGATGTCAAACAGAGTCCGCGCCGCCTCGTGGGCCTTGTTCGCACTCGCCAGCCATCCCTCATAAGACGCCGCGTCCACCGGGGACGCCGTTTCCGCCCAGCCCTCACCATCGCGCAGGAACGTACGCGGCTCCGGCAGCCGCCTGCCATCGCCGGCCTTCACCTGCCGGTAGGCCACCGGGACGCCCCCGTCTCGCACGACCTCGTTCTCCCGCCCCAGCACGACGGCGGTCTTCCCGTCCTCCGACCTCATAACCCAGATAGTGAACCGGCTTGAGTCCGTGCCCCTCGCCACCGTGGCCGTCGTGGACGGGGCGTGCACCGGGGCTGGCCTGGTCATCGCGGCCGCGTGCGATCTGCGGGTCGCCACGCCTGCCGCGGTGTTCGGAGTCCCGGTCGCGCGAACTCTCGGCAACTGCCTGTCCGCCAATAGCTGCTCGCTGCTGTCGGCACGGTTCGGTCCGGCCCGACTGATCGACATGATCCATCGCGCTCGGCTGGTCGGCGCGGCCGAGATGAAAGCCGCGGGCTTCATCAGCGAGTTGTGCGAGCCGGCCGAACTGGACGCCACGGTGCGCGACCTGCTCGACGTGCTGCTCGGCCACGCGCCGCTGACCATGTGGGCGACCAAGGCGACGCTCCAGCGGTTGCGCCTGGCGGCGCTGCCGGACGACGGCGACATCATCGCCGCTGTATTCGGCAGCGACGACTTCCAGGCGGGCGTGGCTGCGTTCGTGTCCAAACAGCGCGCCCAGTGGACCGGCGAGTGAACGGTGCGGCCGCGGCGGGCGAGGAGCCGTTGCTGTGCTGGCGGGAGGGTTCGCTCGGGCGCATCGAGCTCAACCGGCCGCGGGCGCTTAACGCACTCAACTTTCCCGTGGTGGAGCAGTTCATCAAGACCCTGCGCGACTGGCAGGACGACCCGGCGATCCGGACCGTTGTCGTCACCGGTGCCGGGTCCCGCGGACTGTGCGCCGGCGGGGACATCCGGTGGATATACCGTCAGCTGGCCGAGAACATGGACGAGGTACGGCGGTTCTGGCGGACTGAGTATGAGCTTGACGCGCTGATCGCGCGTTTTCCCAAGCCCTATGTCGCGATCATGGCCGGCATCGTGATGGGCGGCGGCGTCGGCATCGCCTGCCACGGCCGCCACCGCGTGGTAACGGGAAACTCGCAGGTCGCGATGCCGGAGGTGGGTATCGGGTTCATCCCAGATGTTGGCGGCAGCTGGCTGCTCTCGCACGCGCCCGCGGAGCTCGGCACCCACCTTGCCCTGACGTCGCAGCTCATCGGCCCGCAGGACGCGATCGTCTGCGGGATGGCGGACCGCTTCGTGCCCGCCGACCGGATTAGCGACCTGGTGGCGGGGATGCGGCGCGACCCGGCGCCAACAGCGCTTGACCGCTTCGCTGCTCCCGCGCCGCCGGGAAAACTCGCCGGGCAGGCTCAATGGATCAACGAGTGCTACGCCGGCGACAGTGTCGAGCGGGTCCTAGATCGGCTCGCCGGGCACCCGGCGCAGGAGGCCCGGGCCGCTGCCGAGAAGTTGCGCCAACAGGCGCCGACAGCCCTCAAGCTGGCCCTGCGCTTGCTCCGGCAGGTCGCCCGGGCACCCGACCTGGAAACCGCGCTCGCGCAGGAATTCCGGGTGATCGCGCATTGCATAGAGTCAGCCGACTTCGCCGAGGGCATCCGGGCGCAGGTCATCGATAAGGACCGTAATCCCCGGTGGGCACCGGCGACGCTCAGTGAGGTCAGCCGGGACCGGGTGGACTGGTTCTTCACCGAGCAGGATCCCGCTGCCGGGCGTTACACCCTCTGATCGGCAAGCCCCGGCTTATCCTGCCCGAGGCTAGCTCAAGAGCCGGGTGTTGCGGGCGAGATCTTCCCAGCCAGCTGGCCCTCGCCTGGCGCTTCGACGACACTCGTCCGCTCGTCCTCGGCTATGCACAAGCCTGCCGCGAGGCAATCCACAGCTGACCCCGTCCGCGGGCGGCATCATCCCGGTAGCAATTACCCCGATCCTGACACGCCGAGGGCCAGTCGCAGCGCGCGCTCGACGGGCGAGTACGCGCCGTCCTCGCGCCGCAGTTCCAGCAGCCCGGTGGGCATGAGCGGAGGCTGGGCCATGAACCTCGGTTCCCGTCCCCGGTGCAACTGCTCGGAGTGAATCAGGAACGGGTGGCAGAGGTACACGTCCCCCGCCCGGCCGGTCGCCAGCGCCAGCGCGCGGTCTGGTGAATCGAGCTTCCCTGCCGCGTCCATGGCCGCGCACAGGGCGAAGAAGTTCATGCCGCGCTCGCCTGCCGCTTCGAGGAACGGCGGAACGTCCAGGTGCGAACCCACCTTGATCTGAGTCGGCGCGTCATCGGGCCCGGTATCGGAGAACAGGAACAGCATCAGCAGCGCCCGGCCCCGTGAGCGCAGGTTCAGGCAGTACGCGGGCTCACCCTCGACGGTGTAGCTGCCGTCCATGTGCCACCCGGTGTCGCCCGGATCGCCGGGATGCGGGAACCGGATCGGGAACGTGCCGAGCCCGTCGCGCGGGAACCACCGGCCGACCCCGACGAGCTGATCGAACGCCTCGTGCAGTGCGGGCGTGTTGGCGGTGGCGTTAAACAGTTCGCCCCCGTACCCGGCGAGCCGGATGACCGGCTTCGTCCAGGCGGCCGGGTCGCCGGGGTCGAGATCAGTCTCCCGCCACAGGAATGCCCGGCACTCTTCGGCCAGCGCTCGCGGGAACGCCTCGGGAAGGCGCACGAACCCGTCGGCAACGAACCGCTCGACCTCTTCCGTCGTCAGCACACCAGCGATTCTTGACGGGAGGCGCGCGAGCGGCAACTGAATATTAATGCTTGCCCCTCGTGCCGCCCGGCGTGGTCAAGCCCGCGTAGCTCCCGGCTGGGCCATGGGGCGGCCGGAGACAGCCGCACTCGTTCGGACAATAAAAATCAATATTCTTAACGCCACCGACATCACGAATTAAAGATCGTTATTCCGAACGGGTGCGTGGCTTCGTCCTGCCCGCCCGGCGCGACTAGACCGCGTCGCGAACGTCTCAACTGCCACGAAAAGCGCAGGCTGATGATCTTGACACGCTTTGCGCATGATGCGTCAATTTGTCTAACTGGACGGGCTGCTGCCTCTCCAGAAACAGCAGGCGCCTGGGGGATCCGTGTCAGCAGACGAAACCACAGCATCCGCGGTGCCCGACGCCGATGAGCGGCGGCTCCACGAATTGGGCTACGCCCAGGAACTTCGCCGGAACATGTCCGGCTTCTCGAACTTCGCGGTTTCCTTCACGATCATCTCGATCCTGTCCGGGTGCCTGACCCTCTACGGGTACGGCATGAACACCGGCGGGCCGGTGCTGATCGTCTGGGGCTGGCCCTTCGTCGGGGTGATGACCCTGTTCGTCGGGCTGGCCATGGCGGAAGTCTGCTCGTCGTTCCCGACGGCAGGCGGACTGTACTACTGGTCGGCCAAGCTCGCGCCGCACAACGCGGCCGCGTGGTCCTGGTTCACCGGCTGGTTCAACTTCCTCGGCCAGGTCGCGGTGACCGCCGGCATCGACTTCGGCGCGTCGTTCTTCCTCAACGCCTTCCTTGACATCCAGTGGGGCTTCGACACCCGGCCGTGGCACACGATCGTGCTGTTCGCCGCGATCCTCGTCCTGCACGGCGTGCTGAACTCCTTCGGGGTCCGGCTGGTCGCGCTGCTGAACAACGTGAGCGTCTGGTGGCACATCGTCGGGGTGCTCATCATCGTGCTGGTGCTGGCTATCTCGCCGACGCACCACCAGTCGGCGTCGTTCGTGTTCACCCACTTCGTCAACAACACCGGCTGGGGCTCGGCCTTCTACGTGGTGCTGCTCGGCCTGCTGCTCGCCCAGTACACGTTCACCGGGTACGACGCGTCGGCGCACATGACCGAGGAGACGAAGTCGGCGGCGGTCTCCGGGCCGCGCGGCATCGTCATGTCGATCATCATCTCCCTGATCGCCGGGTGGATCCTGCTGATCGGGGTGACGTTCGCGATCCAGCACTACACCACCGAGGTCGGCGCGACCGTGCCGCCCGCGCAGATCTTCGTCGACGCGCTCGGCGCCACCGGCGGCAAGCTGCTGCTGCTGATCGTCATCGTCGCGCAGCTGTTCTGCGGGATGTCGTCGGTTACCGCGAACTCGCGGATGATCTACGCGTTCTCCCGGGACGGCGCGCTGCCCGGCAGCGCGCTCTGGCACCGGGTCAACCCGCGGACCCGCACCCCTACCAACGCGATCTGGCTGGCCGCGGCGGGGGCGCTCGTCCTGGGCCTGCCCTACCTATGGAACAGCACGGCGTACGCCGCCGTCACGTCGATCGCGGTCATCGGGCTGTACGTCGCGTACGTGCTGCCGACGTTCCTGCGGCTGCGGCTCGGCGCGGCGTTCAACCGCGGCCCGTGGCACCTCGGGCGCTGGTCGCGGCCGATCGGTATCATCTCAGTGGCCTGGGTAGTGATCATTACGATCCTGTTCATGCTGCCGACCGCGTCCCCGATTACCTGGAAGACCTTCAACTACACGGTGATCGCCGTGGTCGCCGTGCTCGGCTTCGCCGCGATCTACTGGGCGGTCTCCGCCCGCAAGTGGTTCACCGGTCCCAAGGTGCAGGGCTCGGCCGCGGAACTGGCCGCCATCGAGAATGAACTGGAGTCGCTCGCCTGATGCTCTCCCTGGAGGAGCTCCGGGTGTCGGTCGCCGCCGGCGATATCGACACGGTCATCGTCGCGATCACCGACATGCAGGGGAGGCTGCAGGGCAAGCGGTGCCACGCCCGCTACTTCCTCGACGAGGTGGTGGCGCACAATACCGAGGCGTGCGCCTACCTGCTCGCCGTCGACACGGACATGAACACCGTGGACGGGTACCAGCTCGCCTCGTGGGAGACCGGGTACGGCGACTTCATGCTCGTACCCGACTGGGCCACGCTGCGCGTCATCCCCTGGCAGCCGGGCACCGCGCTGGTGCTCGCCGACGTGACCGAGGTGGGCCACGGCGGCGCGGGCGACCCCGTCCGGGTGTCGCCCCGCCCGGTGCTGCGGGCGCAGCTCGACCGGGCCGCGGAACGCGGCTGGACCGCGCTGGCCGGCACGGAACTCGAGTTCGTCGTCTACGAGGGGAACTACGAGCAGGCCTGGGACTCCGGCTACCGCTCGCTCGTCCCGGCGAACCGCTACAACGCCGACTACTCCGTGCTCGGCACCGGGCGGATCGAGCCGCTGCTGCGGGACATCAGGAACTCGATGGCCGGCGCGGGCCTGTACGTCGAGTCCGCGAAGGGCGAGTGCAACTACGGGCAGCACGAGATCGCGTTCCGCTACGACGACGCGCTGACCACCGCTGACCAGCACTCGATCTACAAGACCGGCGCGAAGGAGATCGCCGCCCGGCACGGCTACGCCCTCACGTTCATGGCCAAGCCGAACGAGCGGGAGGGCAACTCCTGCCACATCCACCTGTCGTTCCGGGCCGCCGACGGCACGCCGGTCATGGCCGGCGACGGACAGTACGGCCTGTCGCCGGCCGGGGCGGCCATGATCGCCGGCCTGCTCGCCGGGCTGCGCGAGCTGACGCTGCTGCTGGCGCCGACGATCAACTCCTACAAGCGGTTCGCCCTGGGCAGCTTCGCGCCCACCGCGGTCGCCTGGGGGCCGGACAACCGGACCTGCTCGCTGCGCCTGGTCGGGCACGGGCCGTCGCTGCGCGTCGAGTGCCGGGTGCCCGGCGGCGACGTCAACCCCTACCTGGCCCTGGCCGGGCTGGTCGCCGCCGCCCTGAACGGGGTCGACCAGGGGCTGACGCTGCCCCCGCCGGTGACCGGGAACGCCTACACCGCCGACGGGCTGCCGCGGGTGCCCCCGACGATGGACGAGGCCCTGTCGCTGTGGGAGTCGTCCGAGCTGGCGGCCGCCACGTTCGGCGCGGACGTGGTCGCCCACTACGCGACGATGGCGCGGGTGGAGCTGGACGCGTACCGCGGGGCGGTGACCGACTGGGAGCTGCGCCGGTACTTCGAGCGGATATGACGGTCATCGGGCTCACCACCTACTCCGAGCCCGCGAGCATGCTTGTGTGGCAGCGGGAGTTCGCGATGCTGCACTCGACCTACATCGCGGCCACGGAACGGGCGGGCGGCATCGCCGTCCTCCTGCCTCCTCAGGGCGCGGGCGCCGAGCGCGCCGGCGCGGATGAGGTCCTTGGCCGGGTGGACGGGCTCGTTCTTACCGGCGGCGCTGACGTCGACCCGCTGCGCTACGGGGAGGCGCCGGCGGAGCGGACGTCACGGCCCCGCGTCCTGCGGGACGAGTGGGAGATCGCGCTGACGCGGGCCGCGCTGGACCGTGACATTCCCCTGCTCGCGGTCTGCCGCGGGCTGCAGGTACTCAACGTGGCGCTGGGCGGCTCGCTGCACCAGCACCTGCCCGAGGTGACCGGACATGAAGGCCATCAGCCGGCCCCCGGCGTATTCGGTGCCGTCGACGTGAACATCGCGCCGGGAACGCGCACCGCTGAGCTGATCGGTCCCCGGGTGCGCGTCTCCTGCCACCACCATCAGGCGCTCGCGCGGCTCGCTCCCGGCCTCAAGGTCACGGGGCACGCGCACGACGGGACGGTGGAGGCGGTCGAGGTACCCGGCCGGGCATTCGCCGTCGGCGTGCAGTGGCACCCAGAAGAGAGCAGCCAGGACGTCCGGCTCTTCGCGGCACTTGTCGCTGCGGGACAACGGTACCGGGAACGGCTCACGGAAGGCGCCGGCCCGGACGCCGTCGGCGCGTTCACCGAGACCAAGAACGTCTTCATCTCG
>JAWWPV010000776.1:0-2915 GCA_033854775.1 Trebonia sp. | reverse complement strand
GGACCGGGTCTACCTGGTCACCCCTGTGCTGCGCGTGCTTTACGCAGCCCGGGTCGCCGAGTTCCTTGACCAGGCCGAGGCGGCCGGCACGCGGCACGTCACCCTCCTCAGCACCTACAACGGCGACCGGGCGCCACACGAAATCGACATCGCGGCGGCCGAGGCTGACCTCGCGGCGCGGCAGGCGTTCACGCACTCCATCCTGCGCCCCGCCTGGGTGATGCAGAACTTCACCGACGATCACCTCCCCGTCATCAACGGAACCCTCGCCGTTCCGAGCGGCGGAGGCAGCGAGGCATTCGTCGACGCGACCGACATCGCGGCGGTCGCGGCCGAGACCCTCCTCAACCCCGACGCGCACGCGGGCAACCGCTACGCTCCCACCGGGCCGCAGGCCCTCACCTTCGGTGACGTCGCCGCGATCATCGCCGCCGCGAGCGGCCGGCCCGTCGGGTATAAGGACATCGACCAGGAGGCATGGATCAGCGCCGCGATCGCGGCCGGCGTGCCCGCCGGCTACGCCGTCATGCTCCGCTGGCTCACCGGCGCCATCATCGGCGGCGACGGGTCCCGGCCCACGGGCGATGTCGAGACCGTTACCGGCCGGCCGCCGGCCAGTTTCGAAGCATTCGCCCGGCGCCATGCCGCTGCCTGGACCACTCCGGAGGACAAGTGACCAAGTACACCAGCGACAGCTCGAACTTCGGTGCCGACGGCCCCTTCTTCCGCATCATCCGGGAAGGGCTGGAGGGCCTCGCCGACGGAGAGGACTACTTCGACCTCCTGGCCGACAATGTCGTCGTCGAGTACGTGATCTCCGTGCCCGGCTACCCCAGGCGCGTTGCAGGGCGGCAGGCCGTGATTGACCTGTACAGCGGCTACGACGACTACATGACCGTGCGCACCGCCGACAACCTCCGCGTCTACCGGGACCCGGAAGCGTCGGTGGCCGTGCTCGAGTACGAGGTACACGGCGAATCGGTGCTGACAGGCAGGCCGTACAACAACCGCTTCGCCTCCATCATCACGGTCAAGGACCGCAAAGTGACCCACTGGCGGGACTACCTTGACCCGATCGCCGTCTTCGACGCCAGCGGATGGCCCGACCGTTGATCAAGGCGGCAATGTCCGGGTCAGGAACTATTCGTGCCCAGGGCCGTCGTGATGTCCTGGATCGCTTGTTGCTCCCCCGGGCTTACCCGCTTCCCACCCTCCCGGTGAGCCGCAGCGACCTTATTGGCCACGGTGAGCACGAAACGCCGGTAGTCATCGCGCTCCTCGACGGTCGCCTTGTGTTCCAGCAACGTCGTCGCGTCGCGCAGACAGTCGATCCCCTGATCCCTGAGCTCCACAGGATTGTGAACCTTCCCGCCGCGCTCCATGCGCGGCTTCTGCGCCACGATCTCGTCGAGAAGCTCACTCTCGCCGTGCTGGGCACGAGCCTCAACGTAGGCCTTCGACATCGCCATCGTCTCCCGGAACATCCCTCCGTGCGACGCCGTGATGACGAGCAAGGCCGCGGTCGACGGCCCCTCGAGCACCAGCTGCCATTCGCTGGGTGTAAACGCGGCCTTGGTAGTCACGACACTCTCCTATTCGGATGCGGATCACGTAAGAGCATCTGACGGCTCGCGGCAATGCACCTCACCCTCAACGGGTGGGCGAGTGCTTGACGAAGACCGAGGCCTCAGGAAAAAATACCTTCACGGCGGCGACCGGTCGCCGAGCTGTGGAACATCCGCCCCAGTCGGGGTTCCGTTGGCAAAGGGGATTCGCCCTCTCGGTCGTCAAGGTCACAGGCCATCTTCCTTTCGCCGCGTCGCTGGGGGACGAGGGTGTCACGGGGAGGCTTGTCCATGACCAGGGACGCCAGCTTTAAAAAGGTTGTCCGGCGCCACGCCGAGGAGACCGGGCAGCGCTACACCGAAGCGCTGACGGACATCGAGGGTCTCGGTGCGCGGATGCACCACGAGCCCGTTGCCGAGCGGCTGCTCGCCCATCTCCGGGATCGCTACGGCATTGACCCGGTCGCGGCGACGAAGCTCAGCGTGCACAAGACCTACGTGTTCCGCGTCGACCGCAATGACGGCAGCCCGTGGGTCGCCCGCGCGTTTCCCCCCGCCCGGCCGCGCGCCGGCGTGGAGGGCGACGCCGCGATCCTGGGATTCCTGGAGCGGCAGGACTATCCCGCGGAGCGCCTGGCGGCCGGTGATGCCGTATCTGACTTCGACGGCAGCGCGGTCCTCGTGACGCGGTTCGTCGAAGGCGCCCGGCTCCCCGACGGTGCCGCGAAGTTCGCCATGATGGGTGACCTGCTCGGACGGCTGCACGCGCTGCCGTACGACGATTCCGCCGGCCGACCGGGTGGAGCGAGCGGCGAGGACCCGAGCCGTGAGGGCACGCCGCGCCAGGACCTGCTGGCCGCCTTGTCGTTTCTCGATGCCGTCGACACGAAGGTCGCGGCCACCGAGCGCGAGCGGTTCGAGCGGCTCCGCGACCGGGTGCGCTCGGCCGACGACGGCCACGGCCTTCCCGAAGGCTTGCTCCACGGAAATCTCCTGCACGCCCCCGATCACGCCGTCCTGAGCGACCAAGGGCCAGTCGCGATCAACTGGAAGGCGTCCGGGCGCGGACCACGGCTGGCCGACTTCGCGTACCTGATCTGGGGCACGGGCGAGTGGCACCCGCGTCGGCCGAATCGGGAGTGGATCGACGGTGCCGTCAACGCCTACCGGCGGCATGTCGAGCTGACCGACGACGAACTCGACCGGCTCGAGGGAGTGATGTATATCCGGACGCTCTACCTCGCCTGTTTCGGCTATCGACGGTCGGTCGCGAACGGCTCGACGTTCAACGAATGGGGCTTCATCGAACCGCCGGAGTACTTCAGCTCCGCTGCGGCTGCGGTTCGAGCC
>JAWWPV010000775.1:0-5223 GCA_033854775.1 Trebonia sp. | reverse complement strand
GACGAGGCCGCCCAGGCACTCGAGCGTGTCCGAGAGGGCCGCGCCCCGCCGCGCGGCGAGGTCGAGCGCCGACGCGTGATCGCCGATCTGGCAGGCGATCGCCCACTGCTCCCGCGTCAAGACCGCGATCGGTGCCCTGAGGTTGCACAGTGCCATCGCAGTGGTCGGGGCCAGGCCGTGCTCCGCCATCCGCTCCGCCACCCGGAAGACTTCCCCGCGCACGAGATCGATGCCAAGCCGCGGAAATATCTCCGTCCAGGAGGTGCGAGTGGCGGTGAAGCGGATGGCGGCGACGGAAGAATCCGTGGCTAGCGGGATCGTCAGGACCAGGAAGGCATCGACGACGATCGACCGGATGAGCTCGTGCAGCCCGGCCACTGTCAGGTCGCCGCGCTGCACGGCGAAGCCCGCGATGGCAGCGTCGTCGGCGTCCCGGCCGGACGACAGCTCTCCGAGGCCGGCCAGCGCCGGGCGGATGGCGCGCAGCCGGGCGGCGAGGCCGGGAACCCATGATGCCCGGGCGAAGGCGATACGGCCGCCGTCCAGGTGGATAGAACCCGACGGACTCCCGGTAACCTCAAGGATCCCCGACGCCTCCCGGGCCACTAGATCCTCGACGGCGGTCATGACCTGTGGCCTGACCAGTTCCTCGTACGCCGCTACCGCCAATTGCCCCTACCCCCCACGGTCGAGCAGATGCGAAATTCGGAAATTACCGATTGCACGAAAGACCTGTATGCCCACGTTCTCCAGCATATTGCCCAAATCGGACATTAGCCCTATTTGCCAAAGCCGAATGCATCACGGCAAGCGTACCGTTCTCCCGGTTACCGAATACTTGAGTATAAGGTTACTGTTATGTCACGCTTACGATAGGTATTCATTGATATTCGCTGATCAGGCCAGCTCAGATCGCTGATATAGCTTTAAGTGGCTATCTGTATTCGGCCAGTAAACAGCTTTTCTCTCTATATTTCCGACATACCGCACAGCCCCCGGCTTGCACTGCGGCACACCAGGCACGCCTTAGCAGAAGGGGACAATACATAAATATTGAAGCGGTCCTGAAGGAAGCCATGAACATTGACGGCGCCCCTTGGGCGGCATGCCCCTCTTGCCCGGTTCGGGAGCAGGGCGCAGCCCGCCAAGCCGATCGCATGGGCAGGCGCCAATAATGTCTTGGCCTGGGGGCGGGAGCGGTGGCAGGGTGGCGACATGGGCATGCGGCTTGTACACATCGTGATCGACGCCAACGACCCGGGGCGGCTCGCGCGGTTCTGGGCCGCCGCCCTGGGCTGGGAGGTCGCGGACGAGACGCCGGAGGAGGTGGACGTGTGGCCCGACGGCTTCAGCTACCCGGACCCGGTGGCGCTACCGCTGGTGTTCGTGCCGGTGCCGGAGCCGAAGACCACCCGGAACCGGGTGCACCTGGACCTCGCCACTACGTCACCCGAGCATCAGCGGTCCGAGGTGGGGCGACTGCTCGCGCTCGGTGCGACGCACGCCGACATCGGCCAGGGCGACGTGCCATGGACCGTGCTCGCCGACCCCGAGGGAAACGAGTTCTGCGTGCTGGAGCCGCGTCCGGTCTACGCTGACGCCGGGCCGGTCGCGGCCGTGGTGGCCGGGTGCGCGGACCCGGCGGCCCTGGCGGGGTTCTGGGAGCTGGCGGCGGGGTTCACGAGGGTCAAGTCAGCGGACGGGTTCGAGTCACTGCGCTCGCCGGCCAAGATGGGACCGTTTCTTGAGCTGCTGCGGGTACCCGGGGCCAAGACCGTGAAGAACCGGGTGCACCTGGACGTGCGGCCGCACGCCGGAGAGGACCAGGCGCAGGCGGTCGCCGCACTGCGCGCGGCGGGGGCAAAGCCGGCGGACGTCGGGCAGGGCGACGTGGGCTGGACCGTGCTGGCCGATCCGGAAGGCAACGAGTTCTGCGTGCTAACGCCACGATGACGTTGCCGTCACCGCCCGCGCCTCGATGGCTGTGCGTGCTATCTTTGCCACGCTTAGTAGGCAATGGCACGCCGTCGCGGAGCGTCTGGAGTCTCAGTGGAACACGGCCGGTGACCTCGCGCGCGTACTGGCTGTCCCCGCCGGGCCTCGTGATGCTGGCAGCGACCGGGGCCGCCCTCGCCATCAGGCTCTATCTGCTCGCCAGGCTCCGCTACCTCACGGGGCTCACCGAGTATGACGACGGGGTGTACCTCGGCGGCGCCGTCTCGCTGATCTCGGGCACCGTCCCCTACCACGGCTTCGCGTTCGTGCAGCCGCCGGGCATCCTGCTGCTGATGGCGCCGGCCGCGCTGCTCGCGAAGGTGTCCGCCATCAGCAGCGCCATGGCCGCCGCGCGGCTGCTGACCGTGGGCGCCTCGGCCGCGTGCGTGACCCTGCTCGGGTCACTCGTGCGGCACCGGGGCGCCTTCGTGACGCTGGTCGCCTGCGGGGTCCTCGCGGTCTACCCCGACGACATCATGGCCGCGCACACGGTGCTGCTCGAACCGTGGATGAACCTGCTCGTGCTGGCCGGCACCTGCCTGGCCTTTCGCGAGGGACGGCTGGCGCCGCCGCGGCGGCTGCTGTGCGCCGGGGCGCTGTTCGGGCTGGCCGGCGCGGTCAAGTACTGGGCGGTGCTCCCGGCGCTTGGCCTGCTCGCGCTCTGCCTGCTCACCGCGCCCGAGGACGGGCCCGGCCGCAAGGAGGACAGGCACGCCGGCCGGCGGAGGGACAGGGCGATCAGGTTCGCCGGCGGCGTGGTGGCCGGGTTCGCGCTTCCCGTCCTGCCGTTCGCCGCGCCGTGGCCTGGCCTGTTCGTCCGGTCCACCCTGCTTGACCAGGTCGCAAGGGCCGGGTCTGCGGTGCCGGAGTCGCTGCGGCTCGCGCACCTCACCGGCTTGGCCGACCTGCTGAACGACGCCGGCCAGCTCACGGCCTCCGGCAACGAGGGCTCGCTGTTCGCCCGCGGCGACGTGACGGCGGCCGCCACCTGGGCAACCGGCTGGCTGCCCGTGCTGCTTGCGGTCGTGCTCGCGGCACTGATTGGTGCCGGCTACGCCGTCGGCTCTGCGCGGACGGCCCGCATGCGCCGGATCGACGCGGCAGCGGAGCCGGGAACTTCGGCACCGACCGCTCTGGGCCCGCTTGACGGGCCAGGTCCGCTGGAGTGGTACGCCCTCGGCACGCTGGCGTGCACGGTGACGGCCGTGCTCGCCTACTCGGCGTTCTTCTACCACTATCCGGACTTCGCGGCGCCATGGCTGGCGATCTCGGCCGGCTACGCCGCGGGCGCGCTGGCGGCCAGGGAGCCGAAGGCCACGGCGCAACACAAGCGACACTCGCCGCGCGGGCCGCTGACCTGGGTCGCCGCGGCGTTCATCATGGTGGCCAGCTTCCAGGCGTGGGAGTTGTCCGGACAGCACGCCCCCGACGTGCAGGCCGACGCGGCCCTGATCCCGCCGGGCACCTGCGTGGTCAGCGACGAGATCTCGCTGACCATCGCCGCCAACCGGTTCACCGCCGGCGCGGCAGGCTGCCCCGACGTCCTCGACTCCCTGGCGACCACCCTGGTCGCAGGCAACGGCGTCAGCGTCCAGGGCGGCGCGAAGGCCCTCCCCCGGGTCGTGGCCGGCTGGAAGGCCATCTTCGCGCGAGCGGACTACGTGTGGCTTTCCGGCTCAAGCGCCCGGCGCATCCCCTGGACGCCCGAACTCCAAGGGTGGTTCGCGCGCAACTTCCGCCCGCTGCAGCCTCCGCCCGGTCAGGTCAGCGAGGGCCAGGTATTCGTGAAATTGGCGGAGTTCCTCCGGGCGGACGGCCGACACGCAGGCCTGGTTACTCCTCGCGGCGGCGGCGCTGGACGAATTCGAAGCCGAAGCGGCCCTTGACGCACAGGTGGCCGTGGGTGACGTCGCTGTCGAGCGGGGACGTGACCTTGACGATCGTGTTGTCCTGGACGTGCAGGTCCAGGTTGCAGCCGACGCCGCAGTAGGGGCAGATCGTCGACGTCACGGTCTGCGCGGACTCGTCCCAGGTGCCGGCCTGGCGCATGTTGTACTCCGAACCCGGCATGAGCGCGCCCGTCGGGCAGACGCCGATGCAGTTGCCGCAGTACACGCAGGCGGAGTCGGGGAGGGTCACGTCGTACTCGGTCGAGATGCGGGCGTCGAAGCCGCGGCCCGCGACGGCGATCGCGAACGTGTTCTGCGCGTCCTCGCCGCAGGCCTCCACGCACTTGTAGCAGAGGATGCAGCGGGAGTAGTCGCGGACGTAGGCCTCGTTGTCGACCTTGACGGGCTGGCCGACCGTCGCGGCCTCGGCCGAACCGGTCGCGGCGTGGTGCTCGCCCGCGCGGGCCGCGTCCCGCTCCCCGGCCTCGTGGTCAGGGGCGGGCGAGCCGTAGCGGTCCTGGTCGACGCCGTACTCGGCGATCCAGCGCTGCACGTCGCCCGAGGCGAGGGACACATTGACGGAGGAAGCCAGGAATTCAAGGACCATCCTCCGCGAGGTCTGAACCCGCTCGGAGTCCGTGTGCACCTTCATGCCGGGCTCGGCCTTGCGGGAGCAGGACGGCACCAGGGTGCGCGAGCCCTCCACCTCGACGACGCAGACCCGGCAGACGTTTACCGGGGTGAGGTTCTCCAGGTAGCAGAGCGTCGGGGTGTCGATGCCCTGGCCTCGGCACGCGTCGAGCAGGGTGGCGCCCTCGGGCACGCGCACCGAAACGCCGTCGATCTCCACGTCCACTAGCCGCTTCGGGGTCTCAAGGAACACTGAGGTCATCGCCGGGAACCCCTATTCGTCACGTCTGTCAGATGCACAGTGGTTAGCCGCATGATCAGCGAGCCCCTAGGAGTCGGCACCGATGAGGCCCAGCTTGACGGCGGACTGGACCGCGGAGAGCGCGGTCTGGCCGAGGCCGCAGATCGACGCGTCGCGGGTGACGTAGCCGATGTCGGAAAGCAGCGCCAGCTCGGCCGAAACGGACCCGAGCGGCGCGCCGCCTGCCAGCCGCGCCACCAGCTCCTCCTGGCGGACCGTGCCGACCCGGCAGGGCACGCACTGGCCGCAGGACTCGTCATGGAAGAACTGGGTGATCCGGAGCAGCAGGGGCGGCACGGACACCGTGTCGTCGAGGACGAGCACGACGCCGGAGCCGAGGGTCGCGCCGGCCGCCCGGACGCCTTCGAAGGTGAGCGGCATGTCGAGGGCGTCAGGGCCGACGAAAAC
>JAWWPV010000774.1:0-3044 GCA_033854775.1 Trebonia sp. | reverse complement strand
GTGGTGTTCCTGTCCAGCCTGCCAGCCACGTCGTCGGGCAAGATCATGCGCCGCAAGCTGGCCGAGGCCGCCGCCGAGCAGGCCCAGCCGCTCAGCCCGCCACCCTCCGGACCGGGCCCATGAGCACCGGGTAAGGCGTCAACGGTAAACACGGATAAGCCGATCGGCACTTATTATCCACCACCACCAACTCCACCTTCGCACTTGACGTGGTAAAACCACGAGAGTGTTAAAACGATGTTACACGAATCGGAACATCGGGAAGGCGGCCAGCAATGTCTACGCAGAATGATATGCGTGCCTCTCAGGAGATGCCGAGTGAGGCGGTGCCGAGATTCGGCCACCTGACGCCGTGGGTCGTCACTGTTGGGCTGATCATATTCTCGGTCGTATCATGGTGGCTCCTGGCTGACCCGCAGTGGAGCCCCGTCGGAGCGTCCCTGCCTGCGATCGATGCGCTGCTGTTCTGGACCATCCTGGGCTTCATTTTTACCGGCTTCACGTTTGCCAACTGGCCGTTCTCCAAGATCAGCCAGCCACTGGCCGGTGTTCTCCACGTTGGTGTCGATGTGGCGATCGGCTTCGTGGCCGTGTGGCTCTTCAGTTTCGTACTCGGATCATGGGATCCGACGTTCTCGCATTCGGCTCCCGGGGGAGCCGGATTCACTGCGACCGCATTCGTGGTTCTTATCGGCTTTTACGCCTACGCGCTGGCCGCGGCCACCTGGGGTGGCTATCCCTTCGAGGAGGTCCCTGCGCCGCTGGCCAGCGTGGCCCAGTTCTTCCTGGCCGCATTCATCACCGTCATCGGGGTTGTCGTGCTCGTGTACCCGAACTTCAGTGCGGCTCTGGCGAAGAACGCGCCGCTTGCGCTCGCTCCCGCTACCGGATGGGTGTACAGCTCCATCGTGGTCGTGATCGTGGCCGCCATGCTCTGGGAGAATTGGCCGTGGGCATCGGTAACAAATCGTCACCTGCGGGCAGCGGCCGCGCTGGTGATCACCCTGGGCGGCGGAGCTGGCCTGTACTTCCTGTTCCGCCTGGTCGTGCAGGCCGTCACTCCCGCCAGCATCAAGGTCCTGCCTGCCTTCTCTGTTGCTCTGCAGACGGCCGAACTCGGCGTATGCTTCAGCCTCTGGGCGCTCGTGATGGGCCTGATCTTCGGTCCCAGTCGGCTGAAGCTGGGCACTGCGGCTACGCGGATAGCCCGGACCGCGATTCTCGCGGTCGCCGCAATTGCCACCTACGTCATCTTCATGCGCTTCTTCGCAACGAAGGTCCTGCATTTCACCCCGCTGAGTGGCGACTACGGCGGCGACCCGCTTACCTGGATGGACTGGACGATTCTCGTGGTGCTCTGGTACGCGGTCGCCTTCGGCAAGTATGGGTCGACGAAAAGCAGGTGACCGTGTTGGCGGGTCGCGATGAGCGCTCTGCAACGCGCGATGGGGGCAGCTGAGACCACGGCAGGCCCGCCGGACTCGTCGAGCACATTGTTCGGCGGAGGGGGGCTCGCAAGCCCGCCACGGAGTGCTGGACGTCCATGACCGCCATCAAGGTCGCAGATCACCGCGACCGCGGCCGGCTCTCGCCGTCTGGCCGCCAGCACGCGGCTGCCGCCGGAGGGCCGACGCGCCCCCCGGGCCCGGCCACCATCAGCAGGGCGGAGGCCCGGACCTGCGCAGCATCACGGGCCGTTCCCCCGCCCGACGAACTCAGCCGCTCCCGCATTCACGACCACCGCTGCGATCTCGGCGCTGGCTCCTTGCCTCAATGCGAATGAGATTCTATTGTGCTCAATATCGGACAAACGTTGTCTGAAAAATTTCCGTGGTCTGCGGCCAGCGGAGATCTTCGGCCCGGTTATGTCGGTCATCGGCTACGACGTCGATCAGGCGGTAGCGATCGCCACCCCCTGGCAGCGAGGAGGCTGCTCATGCATCTGGGACAGATCGCGGCCGAGCAGCCCGGCCAGGCGGCGGTGATCATGGCTGGTTCGGGCCAGACGATCACCTTCGCCGAGCTGGACGCAGCCGCCAACCGGCTCGCGCACGTCTTGTACGGCGCCGGGCTGCGGCCCGGCGATCACATCGCGTTCATGCTGGAGAACCGGTGGGAGTTCCTGGCGATCGCCTGGGCGGCTCAGCGGTCAGGCTTGTACTACACCCCGGTCAGCTCCCGGCTCCGGGCCGACGAGGCCGCCTATATCGTCGACGACTGCGGGGCGCAGGTCTTCATCGCCTCCCCCGCGGTGGCCAACATCGCGGTGAACCTGTCCGCCGTTACCCCCCAGGTCCGGTTGCGGCTCATGCTCGACTTGGCGGCCGAGGGTTTCACGTCCTACGAGGAGGTCACCGCCGCCGCTGCGGCCACGCCCTTGCCGGACGAGGCGGAGGGGGTGGACATGCTGTACTCGTCGGGTACCACCGGGCGCCCCAAGGGGGTCAAACCGGAACTGCCGCTCACCCCGATGGGCACCCCGGATTCGCTGTACCGGCTGGTGTCGCTGCTGTTCCCGCCGGACACCGACTCGGTCTACCTGTCCCCCGCGCCGCTCTATCATGCCGCGCCGCTGCGGTACTGCCTGGCCATGCAGCGGCATGGCGCGACGGTGGTGGTGATGGAGAAGTTCGACCCTGAGCGGGCGCTCGCCGCGATCGAGACCTACCGGGTCACCCACAGCCAGTGGGTGCCGACGATGTTCATCCGCATGCTGAAACTGCCCGCCGAGGACCGCGCCAACTGGGACCTGTCGAGCCTGCGGTATGCGGTGCACGCCGCTGCGCCGTGCCCGATCCCGGTCAAGGAACAGATGATCGAATGGTGGGGGCCGGTCCTGCACGAGTACTACTCCGGTACCGAGGGGCTCTGTTTTACCTATGTTGACTCCGCCGACTGGCTGACCCACAAGGGAACCGTGGGCCGCTCGCTTATCGGCGAGCCACACGTCTGCGACGAGACCGGCGTGGAACTGCCGCCACGCACGATAGGGACGCTCTACTTCTCCGGCGGCCCCTCGTTCGAGTACCACGGTGACCCGGCCA
>JAWWPV010000773.1:0-6657 GCA_033854775.1 Trebonia sp. | reverse complement strand
CCACGGCGATCACTGGTCTTTCTCGCATAACCAGCCGCTACCCGCGCTCGCGACTGTGAACCCCGCGCGGGTGTGTAACCCGCCTCTCAGTCCACGAGAGTCACATTCGTTAACTCAAATGAACCTTTCAGTCTTGTCCTTTGCGCTGGACCTGACTCACTGGCGACATCAGGATTAGGCACGTTGAACACGCGGCTGGCCAGGAAGTCCTCCGGCTCCAGGCGCATCAGGTCGTCTCTCGTGACGGGGCCCGCGGCGGCCATGAGGCGGTTGGCCTGGCGGAGGCGGGCGCGTTCAACGGCGTTCCGTACGCTGCGGGCGTTGGCGAACCTCGGCTGGGTAATCCGGCGGGCCAGGTAGTCGCGGAAGACTGGTTCCGCCTCGGCCGACAGCCGGTACCGCTGGCCGCCGAGCATCAGGCCGGCGATCGCGGCGAGCTCGTCGAGTGCGTAATCGGGGAAGTCCAGGTGGTGGGCGATCCGCGACGACATCCCCGGGTTGGAGGCGAAGAACGCCTCCATGCGGCCGGCGTAGCCGGCCAGGATCACCACCAGGTCGTCGCGGTGGTTCTCCATGTACTGGAGGAGTATCTCGATCGCCTCGCCACCGTAGTCGCGCTCGTTCTCCGCCCGGTACAGGTAGTAGGCCTCGTCGATGAACAGCACGCCGCCCATCGCGCGCTTGAGCGCCTCCTTGGTCTTCGGCGCGGTGTGACCGACGTACTGGCCGACCAGGTCGTCGCGGGTGACCGCGACGACCTTGCCCGTGCGCAGGTAGCCGAGGCGGTGCAGCAGCTCCGCCATCCGCAGCGCCACCGTGGTCTTTCCCGTGCCCGGGTTGCCGGTGAAGCACATGTGCAGGGACGGCGCCTGTGCCGACAGCCCGAACCGCGCCCGCGCCCGGTCCACGAGCAGCAGGGCCGCGATCTCGCGGATGCGCGTCTTGACGGGGACCAGGCCGACCAGTTCGGCGTCGAGGGCGTCGAGCACGGCGTCCACGCCCGCATCGGCGCGCTCGGCCGCCAGGTCGACCTTCTCCTCGTTGCGTGTCGGGGGGGTCTGTGGGGGTCGTCCTCCCGAGGGGGCGCAGTTCATTGGGGCCGGTTGACCAGGAAGGACAGGGCCGTGGTCTGGCGGCCGTAGGACGCGTCGTAGGCCGACACGCGGATGTGGTGGCCCGGGTAGGCGCCGCGGCACTCGTTGATCTCGATGAGCGCGGCGGACGGGTCGGGCAGGTCGAACATGGGCAGGCCCCACATGTCCCAGTAGTTGTTGCGTGGCCTCGGGTCGTCGGTGTGCTCGATCGAGATCGCCCAGCCGTTGCGCAGCGCGTACGTCAGCTGGGCGGCGATCTCCTCGTCGGTGAGGTCGGGCAGGAACGAGAAGGCGCCCTGGGTGATCCTGGTCGCGGGCGTGGCCTGGCTCATGACGGCGTCGCCACCAGGTCGGGGGTGTCGGTGGACTCGTAGCTGAAGGTCACGTCGCCCCACGTGGCGAGGGCGGCGTCGAGCTCGGGGCTGCGCCTGGCGGCGGCGCGCAGGATGTCCGGTCCCTCGAAGTCGATGTCGCGTCCCTCGTTGCGGGCCTTGACCATCGCTTCCATGGCCACCCGGTTGGCGGTCGCGCCCGCGGCGATGCCCATCGGGTGGCCGATCGTGCCGCCGCCGAACTGGAGGATCACGTCGTCGCCGAACAGTGACAGGAGCTGGTGCATCTGGCCGGCGTGGATGCCGCCGGATGCGACCGGCATGACCGCGGGCAGCGACACCCAGTCCTGCTCGAAGTACAGGCCCCGGACTGGATCGGGGTCGGCCTTGTCGCAGCGCAGGGTCTCGTAATAGCCCCGTACCGAGGCCGGGTCGCCTTCGAGCTTGCCGACGGCGGTGCCCGCGTGGACGTGGTCGACGCCGGCCAGCCGCATCCACTTGGCGATCACCCGGAAGGAGACGCCGTGGGACTTCTGCCTGGTGTAGGTGGAATGGCCGGCCCGGTGCAGGTGGAGCAGGACGCCGTTGCGCCGCGCCCACTTGGCTATGGACTGGATCGCGGTGTAGCCGGCCGTGAGGTCGATCATCACGATCACCGAGCCGATCTCCTTCGCGAAGTCGGCCCGCTCGTACATGTCCTCCATCGTCGCGGCGGTGACGTTGAGGTAGTGGCCCTTGACCTCACCGGTCTCCGCCTCGGCCTTGGTCACGGCCTCCATGCAGTGCACGTACCGGTCGCGCCAGCGCATGAACGGCTGGGAGTTGATGTTCTCGTCGTCCTTGGTGAAGTCGAGGCCGCCGCGCAGCGCCTCGTAGACGACGCGGCCGTAGTTGCGGGCGGACAGGCCGAGTTTCGGCTTGACGGTGGCGCCCAGGAGCGGGCGGCCGTACTTGCCGAGGTACTCGCGCTCCATCACGATGCCGTGCGCGGGTCCCTGGAACGTCTTGGCGTAGTGCGGCGGTATGCGCATGTCCTCAAGCCTCAGGGCCTTCAGTGCCTTGAAGCCGAAGACGTTGCCGATGATGGAGCTGGACAGGTTGGCGATCGAGCCTTCCTCGAACAGGTCCAGGTCGTAGGCAATGTAGGCCATGAACTGCTCAGGGTTCCCCGGCACCGGGTCGATCCGGTAGCACTTGCCCTGGTAGTGCTCGTGAGCGGTGAGCCGGTCGGTCCACACGACCGTCCAGGTCGCGGTCGAGGACTCCCCTGCTACCGCCGCGCCCGCCTCCTCCGGTGGCACGCCCGGCTGCGGGGTTACCCGGAACGCCGCAAGCACGTCCGTCGGCTTCGGCTCGTAGTCGGGCTGCCAGTAGCCCATTTCGGCATACTGGAGCACCCCGGCGCTCCACCGTTCCGCCATCGCTCGGCCCTCCCATCGGATCGCTTCTCGCGACTTCATCCTGGAGGGACATTCCACAATGATCAATTAACTTTTTTAATTGACAGTTAAGTGATCGTTTTATCCTGGGCACCTGGGACCCGCCAGCCGCCGTGCTTGACCAGGTGGGCGACAAGCAGGCTCGCCGCCGCGGGCACGACCTCGTGCGTGACCGCGCGCCACGGGCGCCGCAACGGAGTCCCCGGCAACGGCACCTCCACGAGGTCCCCGGCGGCCAGCCGGCCCCTGATCGCCTCCCTGGGGACCAGGGTCGCGCCCAGGCCGGCGACCGCACCCGCGATCACCGCGCCTGTCGAGCCGAGGGTCAGCGTCGGAGGGGCGGCGTCCAGTCCGGACAGCAGGCTCTCGCCGTGCGCACGGGTCGCGGACCCGGCCTCCCGTTGCAGCCACCGGGTTACCGCCGGGTTGAAAGCCGACGCGACGGCGGGCGCGGCCACGACGACCAGCAAGTTGGGCCTGGTCGCACGGATCACCGCGTCAGCGGCGTGCGCGGGCGGGCGGCCGCCGATAACCACGTCGGCCTCGTGCGCCGCGAACATGGCCCAGGTCCGCTCGGAAGGGGCGACCTCAAGGCGCAGGTCAACGGCCGGGTACCGGCCGAGGAACGAGGCCAGGGCGGTCGGCAAGAGGTGCTCACCCGCCGTGGGAACGGCCGCCACGCGAACGAGCCCCCGGCCCGCTTCGCCGCCGGAGCGGGCCGCCGCGAGTGCCTCCTCGTGCAGGCCGAGTAGGCGGCGGGCGTAGGTCGCGTAAGCGTCGCCGGCCGGCGTAAGGCGCAGGCCGCGGCCGTCGCGCTCCACGAGCGGCGCCTTGACCTCGCGGGCCAGGGCGGCCAGGGCCGCCGAGACCGCGGGCTCGGTGACCGTGAGCCTGCGGGCCGCCTCGCGGACCGACCCCGAGTCGGCGACGGCCACGAGGGCGCGGAGCCTGGCCTCCGTCGACACGCATTGCCTCCCTGACGCTTGGTTTAAGCGTTCAGTTAAGTATGGCGCTCACATCGGCTGCGGGGCGCCTACGCTTCTTGCTGTTATCCTGCCCCGATCCCGTGAGCGAGGCAGCATGCCTCCCGGCATCGCCGGATGAATGCGGCAACGGGCCGCCCAGGACCGGCTCGCTGCCGCATCCATCCGGTGGGCCCGGGGCGCGAAGCACGGACTCGTTCGGGATTATCGGTTTGGGGTTGATCTTTGGTTCTACCGGGCGGCTTCGATCAGGTGGTGCAGCAGGAGGAGCTGGGTGACCGCCAGCGGCTCGCTGCGCATGCCCTCGCCCAGGTCACCGAGGACGAACGGGAGTCCTGTCGTACCGCCAAGGCCAGACCAGATGGCCTTTTCGAGCAGCTGGGTGTCCTCCGCCGGGGCGTAGCCGTGGACGTGCAGGGAGTCGACCGGGCGGCCATCGGAGTCGCGGGTCAGCTTCAGGTGCATGGAGCCGCCGCTGCCCGCGAGGATCGTCGTGAGGTCCGGGTGCCTGATCGTGGGGCGCAGCAGCAACTCGGCCGACAGCGGGGTACCCGGCGGATCGACGCGCTGCTCGACCGGGGCGAAGCGGACCACGATGTCCGCGCGGGCGCGCTGCGGGCGGATGAACCGCTCCGACTCCGGTTCGCGGCGGTCGAGCTCCGCCCGCACCTGCTCAGGGGTGTAGCCGCGGTGGGTGGTGTCCCGCCTGACCTTCCAGTCGCGGCGGATGGCTTCCGGCGGATTGAGGTAGACGGTGACGTCGAAGCAGGCGGCGGCCAGCCTGGTGTGCAGCGGGAGGAGGCCCTCGATGATGACGAACTCCCTGGGCTCCACGTACTGCGGGCGCGTGAGCGTGCCGGCGTGGTGGTCGTAGACCGGCTTGAGCACCGGGTGGCCGGTGGCCAGGAGCTGAAGGTGCTGCTCCATGATGTCGACATGGTTGCAGTCGGGGTGCAGCGCGGTGAACGGCAGGCTCTTGCGCTCCGACCGGTCGTACCGGTGGTAGTCATCGACGCAGACGGCCGTGCAGCGTTCCGCCCCGAGGGCCCTGACCAGCCCGGCGGTGACCGTCGTCTTGCCGGACGCGCTGTCGCCCGCGATCGCCAGCATGACCGGGCGGTCCCTGGCGGTCCGTCCCTGACCAGTCCGGTGCATGCGCAAGAGCTTGTCTGGCATGCGCGCTCCTTCCCGCCGCCCCTTCTCGCCGGCCGCGGCCGCCTCGCCCGTGCGGCGCCGCCGGGAACAGTCACATTACGTATCCGCTTAGCGGGCTGAATCCCCCCGCCGGGGGACCCCGCGGGGGACGAGCCGGGGCACCTTTTCCGCGCTAGGCGTTTTGCCCGCGAGCATTTATCGTGGTCAAGCATGGAAAGCCGGCCCGTGCGCGTGGTCCTCGTCGACGACCATGAGCTGGTCATCGAGGGACTCAAGGCCATGCTCGCGCGGTTCGCCGGGAGGGTACGGGTCGTCGGGCAGGCGGGCAGCGCCGAGGACGCGGTCCCCGTCATCACCGCCCTGGCGCCGGACGTCGTGCTCTGCGACGTCCGGCTGCGCGGGTCGAGCGGGCTCGACCTGTGCAGGCAGCTCGTCGAGGCCTCGCCCGGCTGCCGGGTCGTGCTGCTTTCCGTCTACGACGACGAGCAGTACCTCTACCAGGCGCTGCGCGCCGGGGCGGCGGGGTACCTGCTCAAGCGGGTAGGCGGGGAAGAACTCGTCCGCTCCCTTGAGCAGGTACGGCTCGGGGAAACCGTAGTCGACCCGGTGCTCGCGGCCCGGGCGGCAACGGCGGCGGCCAGGCTGGACAGCGGAGAATTCTGGCCCGGGGCGCGGCTCGGCCTGTCGCAGCGGGAGAGCGAGGTCCTCGGGCTGATCGTCGCGGGGCTGTCCAACCGGGCCATCGCCGCGCGGCTGGTCATCGGAGACGAGACCGTGAAGAGCCACACCCGGGCGATCTACCGGAAACTCGGCGTCGGCGACCGGGCCGCCGCGGTCGCGGCGGCCCTGCGGGAAGGGGTGTTCCAGTGAGCCACTCACCCGCCCCCGGCCCAGGGCTCGGGCTGCCCGACCCCGAACGGGAGAACGCGCTGCTCCTGGGGATCATCGAGGCGATCTCCTCCGGGCCGTCACTTGAGCCCCTCGCCGCCCGCGTCGCGGAGCTCATCGTCGAGGCCACCGGCACCGACGTCTGCTTCGTGCACGTGCTCGACGACCGCGGCGGCGCACTGACCCTCACCGGGGCGACACCGCCGTTCGACGGCTGCGCCGGGAAGATCCGGCTGCCCGTGGGCGAGGGGGTGAGCGGATGGGTGGCCTCGCACCGGCAGCCGGCCGTGATCTGCGCCGGGAAGGAAGCCGATCCCCGCTACCGGTACTTCCCCGAACTCGGCGGGCGCTCCTACACCTCCATGGTGTCGGTACCCATGGAGAGCGGCGCCTGCGGGCTCGTCGGGGTGCTGAACGTGCACACCCGCGCGCGGCGGGACTTCACCGACCGGGACGTGCGGCTCCTCATGTCAATCGGGCAGCTGGTCGCCGGCGCGGTCCACCAGGGCCGGCTGCACCGGCGGCTCACCGCGCGCGAACAGGCCGCCGAGCGGTTCGCCGAGCAGGTCATCGCGGCGCAGGAGGCAGAACGGCGGCGGCTCGCCGGCGACATCCACGACGGGATCACCCAGCGGCTCGTCAGCCTCGCCTACCACCTCGACGCCGCGGCGGACGCAGTCAGCCGCGACGGTGGACACGGCGGTGAGCTGGCGGGACGGGAGCTCGACCGGGCACGCGAGCTGACCGACCTGACCCTCCTCGAGGC
>JAWWPV010000772.1:0-4411 GCA_033854775.1 Trebonia sp. | reverse complement strand
CGACCTCCGCGGCCCCCCCTGACCGTGACGCCGCGATGACCGCCCTTGGCCTTATTACCCAGGAGGGCGAGCGCCGCGGCGACCTGCACCGCGGCGACCTGCACCGGGCTGGCCAGGTACCGCGCCGCGTCGCCGCGCTGCTCGCTCCGCCGCCCCGGCTGCGACTACTCCTGCTGGCCGCCGCGGTCGTCCTCGTCGTCATCTCCGGCGCCGCCGCCCTGGAGGCCGCCCGCAACTTCCATCAGCTCATCGAGCTGGCCCAGGTCCAGCCCGCCTAGCCGGCGAGGCGCACCGGGGGCGAAATCCGTCAAGCGGCGGCATCCGCCGACATAGCCCGTGAAATCGCGTTTTTCCCGGGGAAATCGGAGCAATCGGCGAACGGTCAAGGACCGTAGACGGCCCGTTCGGAAAAAACTCTCGCGCTGCGCCGTTGTTTCCGCTCAGGTCGCAACAGCGGTTGCCGTAAAGTAACAGCCGACCCCTACCGGGACCCCCCTCTCACCTCGGGCGGACACATGCACTGTGCCTTCTCGTGGGCTACCCGCCCGGCCACTGCGAACGGTTGCGACCCCCGCGGCAACCCGTCCGGCGGCGACATCGCCTGCGCCGTCGTCGCCCCGCACGGTATCCGCCTGCTCATCGGCGACGTGCTGGGACATGACCAGCGCGCCGCGCAGACAGCGGCCGAAGTCACCCGCGCCTTCCGCCGGCTCGCCGCTCGCCCGGACCCGTTGCAGGTCGTCGCGGCGCGGTTGCACGCGTTTGTCGCCGAGCACGCGGACGGGGAGGAATTCGTCACCGCCCAGTTCGTCTCGATCCCGAACAACGATGACGACGCGCTGATCGTCTGCTGCGGGCACCCGCCGCCTCTGCTGCTGCGCGGCGGCCGGGTGACGGCGCTCGACGCCCTGCCGCCGTCGCCGCCGCTCGGCCTCCTCGACATGGGCGGCTACTCGCCGCGCGCCGACATCCTCGGTGCCCGCGCGGGGGACAGCGTGCTCCTCTACACCGACGGGGTCAGCGAGGCCTACGACGATCACGGCCTTGCCTACCCGCTCGCCGAGCGCGCCGCGGCCCTCGCCGCGCGTTCGCAGGCGGACGAGCGGCGCGAGGAGGCAAGCGACCGCCTGCCCGAACTGCTGCGGGACGACCTGCTCGACCATGTCGGCGGTGACCTGCGCGATGACGCCACGCTGCTACACCTGTGGTTCCTCGATGCGCCAGCCGAGCACAAGGTCGCTGAACTCACGCGGTCGCCCATTGTGCGTTATTAATAACATTTTCGCCACGGTTTTTGGTTCGCCGCCCCATGGATTCCTTTCGGCACAGAGCAACAATCGCGGGAGAACAGCCGTCACTGGGGCCGGAGGTCACCCGACATGGCGATGCCAACCGCACTGGAAATCGCGCGACAAGCCACCCTTAAGCCGATAACCGAAATCGCCGATGACATCGGCATCCCGCCCTGGCTCATCGAGCAGCACGGCGAGCACGTCGCGAAGATCGACCTCAAGGCCATCGCGGAGCTCCAGGATCGGCCGAAGGCCAAGTACGTCGTCGTCACCGCCATCACGCCAACCCCGCTCGGCGAGGGCAAGACGACCACGACGATCGGCCTCGGCATGGCGTTCAGGCACATCGGCAAGAAGGCCACGATCGCGATCCGCCAGGCGTCCATGGGCCCCACGTTCGGCATCAAGGGAGGTGCAGCGGGCGGCGGCTACAGTCAGGCGGTACCGTTCGAGCTGCTTAATTTGCACCTGACCGGCGACATGCACGCGGTCACCGCCGCGCACAACCAGATCGCCGCGATGGTGGACAACAGCCTCTACATGGGCAACCCGTTCGGCCTCGACCTGAACCAGATCACCTGGAAGCGGGTGATCGACATCAACGACCGGGCGCTGCGCAACATCGTGATCGGCCTTGGCGCGGCAGGAGACGGCGTCCCGAGGCAGGCGGGCTTCGACATCACCGCCGCGAGCGAGGTGATGGCGGTTCTTGCGCTAGCTAAGAGCCTGAAGGACCTGCGCGAGCGACTGGGCAAGATCGTCGTCGGCTACACCAAGCAGGGCGAGCCGGTCACCGCCGAGCAGCTCCGGGCGGCCGGCGCCGCCGCGGTCATGATGCGCGAGGCACTCAAGCCGAACTTGCTCCAGACCCTGGAGAACACCCCGGTCTTCGTGCACTCCGGCCCGTTCGGCAACATCGCGCACGGCAACTCGAGCGTCGTCGCCGACCTCATCGGCATCCACACGGGCGACTTCCTCGTCACCGAGGCGGGCTTCGGCGCCGACATGGGCGCCGAGCGGTTCTTCAACATCAAGTGCCGCGTCTCCGGCCTCAAGCCGGACGCCGCCGTCGTGGTCGCGACGGTGCGGGCGCTCAAGAGCCACTCGGGCAAGTACAAGGTCGTCGCCGGCCGCCCGCTCCCCGAGGAGATGCTCCAGGAGAACCCGGAGGACGTCATGACCGGCGCGGCGAACCTCCGCAAGCAGCTGGAGAACATCCGCGCCCACGGCGTCGAGCCGGTCGTCGCGATCAACGCGATGCCAAGCGACTTCGCCTCAGAGCGCGCCGCGATCCACGAGCTCGCCGCGTCCATGGGCGTCAAGTCCGCGGTCGGCACCCACTTCGTCGACGGCGGCCGCGGCGCCGCCGAGGTAGCGGAAGCGGTCGCCGAGGTAGCGAGCAAGCCGAACAACTTCCACCACCTGTACCCATCGGAGGCGACACTCAAGGAGAAGATCGAGGCCCTCGCGACCAAGATCTACGGCGCCGACGGCGTCGACTACTCGCCGCTGGCGAGCAAGCAGCTCGACGGCTACGAGAGGAACGGCTTCGGCAACCTCCCGATCTGCGTCGCCAAGACCCAGTACAGCCTGAGCCACGACGCCAACCTCAAGGGCGCCCCCGCCGGCTTCCGCCTCCCGGTCCGCGAGGTCCGCGCGAGCGTCGGCGCCGGGTTCATCTACCCGATCTGCGGCGACATGCGCACCATGCCCGGCCTGGCCAGAAATCCGGCGGCGGCCAGCATCGACCTAGACGAAAACGGCAACATCGTCGGCCTGTATTAGCAGCTAGCTCTCCGGTGGCTGAGGGGACGGGCCGCGATCTGGCCCGCCCCCAGGGTCAGCCCTGGGGCGTGGACTTGGCCGCGAGTTCCGCGAGCCGCGCCCGTGCGGACTGGACCAGGTCGTCGTTGGTGTTCGCGTGGCCGTTGAGGCCCCAGCCCCCGTCGGGGGCCTCGGTGAGCAGGACCCAGGTGCGGTCGGTCAGGCCGGGGTCGCCGGCGGCCTCGGCGATCAGTTTGGTGAGCCGGGCGACGGCGGCGAGTTGCTTGTCGCGGTCGAGAGCGCCGGCATTGGTGAGCACCTGGACCCGGACGTAGGTGCTGTCGCCGTCGACGTTGGACAGGCTGTCAGACGGCAGGTCGTGGATGAAGGCGGCGGTGTTCTTGCGGAACATCGGGATGTCGGGGACCTGTTCGATGGTCATGACCGCTGTGGCGAGATCGCGGGCGAGGCGGTGCTTGTCCGGGAATGTGCCGCTGGCCGCGTAGACGTCGATCATGGGCATGGCGAAATCTTCCTGTTCGATTCTGAGGGCACCTTCATGCTCGCCACTGCGGCACCCGCAATCCCTCACACGTTCAGGTGAGGGCGCCGCACCCGGGCGCCACGCCGCGGTGCGGCGTATTCTCAACTGGTGTACCGACCGGGACCGCTTCGCGGCCGTAGCGAGCCGATGGCGCGCGCGCTGTCCGTGCTGCGCGGTGCCAGCCAGCATGGGTGGAGTGCCGCCGTCCTGGTGTCCGGGCCGATGGGTATCGGGAAGACCGCTCTCATGGCGGAGATCTGCCACCAGGCCGTACCGCTGAAGTTCCAGGTCGCCGGCAGCAAGTGCGATCAGATCGAGCAGGTCTGGCCGGGCGCGCCGGTCATCGCGCTCCTGCGGGCCGGCCGTCCCCCGCTGGCCGGCGCGGCGGAGTACGAAGAGATCACCCGCGTCGCCGCCCAGCCGCTGATTCTCGGCGACCGGATCGCCTCCCGGCTGGAGCAGGCCGCGGCGGCCGGGCCGCTGCTGATCGCGATCGATGACCTGCACTGGGCCGACCAGGTCAGCCTCTTCACGCTGCGCACCCTGATCTCGCGCCTGATCGGCCTGCCCGTGGTGTGGCTGCTCGCCAGCCGCGACGACGACCGGTTCCGTGAGCTGGCCGGCCACGAGCGCGTCCGGACTGAGCATGTCCGTCTCGCCCCGCTGAGCAGTACGGACATCGCCGCCATGGCGATGGACCGGCTCGGGCGGGTGCCTGATGAGCGCACCCGGCGATTCCTGGATACCGCTGACGGAATCCCCTTCCTGGCCGAGCAGATCATCGACGGCCTCTCACGGCCGGCCGCCGGCG
>JAWWPV010000771.1:0-4687 GCA_033854775.1 Trebonia sp. | reverse complement strand
TCATCGTCTTCCTGCTCTCGATCCCGCTGGTGCGCGGCCGGTGGCGCACCAAGGTCGCCAAGCGCGACGTGGAAGAGCACGAGACCCTGGTCCAGGCGGAACTAGCCAAGCTCATCGGCTAAGCGCGCAGCCCGCGCGACGGCCGCATCCAGGCAGCCGGACACAGTCCCCCGCGCCCGACCCTGCGGGAACTGTGTCCGGCGTTTTTCATGGCGCCGTCGCTGTCGTGGTCCCCGCTGTCCCCGGGTTACGATTGGCCCGGTTTGCCGCAGTGACCGACCATTTCACGCCGATAGGTGCGCCCCATGACGACGCAGGCAACGCGCGAGGAAACGACCGTCGCGATCGTGGGCGGGGGTGTTGCCGGGCTGACCGCCGCGATGCTGCTGCGGCGGAGCGGCATCGACTGCGTCGTCCTGGAGCGGCAGTCGCGCGCCTACGTCGAGCAGCGGCAGCGAGCCGGCCTGGTGGAGTACCGCGGGGTGCGGATGTTCACCGAGTGGGGGCTTGGCGACCTGCTCGGCACGTTCCCGGCGGACAACACGGTAGAAGTGCGGGTTGACGGGGAACCGGTCTTCATCGGCCGCGACGCCCACGCCCAGGAGTACGTCGGTGTGCTCGCCCCGCAGCAGGCCCTAGTCCGCAACCTGATCGCCGCGTTCCTCGATGACGGCGGAGACCTGCGGTTCGAGGTCGCCGACGTGGCCTTGAGCGGCCTGGGCGCGCAGCGGCCCGTCGTCTCCTACACCGACGGCGAGGGCACCGCCCGCGAGATCGCGTGCGACCTCATCGCGGGCTGCGACGGGGACCACGGCGTGAGCCGCGGGAGCATTCCCGGCGCCGTGCTGACGGCTTACACCCGCGACTACGGCGTGACCTGGCTGGCCGTCCTCGCCGACACCCCGGCCCCGCGCTACCCGTGCTTCGGCATCGGCGTCAGAGGCTATGCGGCCGCCTTCTCCCGGGGGCCGAAGGCGGCCCGGTTCTACCTGGAAATCCCGCTGGGCGACACGCGAGCCGACTGGCCACCGGAGCGGATCTGGTCGCAGTTGCGCGAGCGCTTCTGGCTGCCGGACCTCGCCGCCGGCCCGATCACCGAGACCGAGATCGTCCGGCTGCGCAGCCAGGTCTTCGAGCCGATGAGCCACGGCCGGCTGTACCTCCTCGGCGACGCGGCGCACGTGATCTCCCCGATGGGCGCCAAGGGCATGAACCTTGCCCTCTACGACGCCGAGACATTCGTCAACGCGGCCCGCGACTACGTCCAGGCCGGTGACGACAGCGGCCTGCGTGCCTACTCCGGCACGTGCCTTGCCCGCACCTGGCGGTACCAGGAGTACGCGGACTGGTGGTCGCACATGTTCTTCAGCCGCTGCGGCGAGCACGCCGCCGCGGACCCCTACGCCGCCCGGGTGGCCAGGGCCCGGCTCGCCCGGTTCACCGAGCCGTCGTCGGCGGCTGCCCTGGCCTGGGGCGAGCTGATGACCGGCCTGGCGTAGCCCGGCCGTGGCGCAGAACACGGCGACGGCGCCGGGTTCAGCGACGCACCGATAAAACGAGCGGCAACGGACCCGTCCGTCCAGCTCATCGGGCTTGACCGGCTCTACTACGGGTCGTTACTGCCGGGAGAGCGACCCGCCGGAGCATCTGAAGGGGCAAGGACTACTGGACTCGCCCGTTCGGCGACTGGACATCATGATGGTGACCGATATCCTCCGCGGGGGATATCGGTCACCATCATGGCCGGGCGGACATCGCTGCCCTCAGGAGCTGGCTACGCCCTGGGGCTCGGGGGCGGTGAGCCGGGCACGGCCGCCGGTGATGCGGACGGCGATGAGGTAGCCGACGCCGCCGACGACAAAGCCGACGAGCCAGGAGATGTCGGCGCCGCCGAGGACGCTGACCATCGGCCCGACGTAGAGGGTCTGGTCGATGAAGGGGACCTGGGCGCCCAGCGCGATCACGTAGGGAATGAGCGCGGTCCACCGCCAGGCGCCGTAGACGCCCTTCGGGGTGAAGAACGACGTCACGTCGTAGCGGCCCTTCTTCACGAGGTAGAAGTCGACGAGGTTGATTACGCTCCACGGGACGAAGAAGAACAGCAGGACGTTGATGAAGTTCTCGAACGAGGTCAGGAACGTCTTGTACCCGGTCTCGGCCAGGACCGTGGCGACAATGAACACGATCAGCAGGCCGGTGATCCGGGCGGTGCGCGACGCCGCCACCTTCTGGAAGGTGCTGCGGACGCTCTCCAGCCCGAGCATCCCGGTGTAGGCGTTCAGCGCGTCGCTGCCCAGCAGGCTCAGCGCCAGGATCGGCAGGATCCACTTGCCGGCGATCGACCCGAGCGTGACCACGCTGTCCTGGTTCGGCGCGAGCGCCGTGATGTAAATGCCCAGGCCCCCGTACAGGCAGGCGCCAAGCGCGTTGCCGCCGAACACCGCCCAGTACGTCCGCGAGGCGCTCACGTTCCGCGGCAGGTACCGCGAGTAGTCCGACACGTACACCGCCCAGCTCAGCATGTTCATGAAGAACAGCCCGACCGCGGCGATGAAGATCGGGAAGCTGGACAGGTGCGTGCCGCCCATCCCCTTGGCCAGGCTGTCCCCGCTGACCGCGGTCAGGATCACCGCCGCCAGCAGCGCCGCGCCGAACACCACGGTCAGGGTCGGCTGGATCCGGTGAATCCAGCCGTACCCGAACACCGCCAGCAGAACCGCCGGGATGGTCACGATGATGATCCAGACCGGGATGCTCACCGACCCGGTCAGGTCATTGAGCGACTGAGCCTGCACAACCTGCTGGGCGGCCAGGTAGCCCACGTCCAGCACGATCGACGCCGCGAACACGAAGATCGCGCCGTAGAACCCGAACTGTCCCCGGGACTGGATCATCTGGGGCACCCCAAGCCGCGGCCCCTGGACGGCGTGCAGCGAGGTGAACGCCAGCCCTAGGCCCACTCCCAGGAACATCGCGATCAGCGCCCAGAACACATTCAGCCCGAAGAGAATCGCGAACCCGCCGAGCACGAAGTTAAATACATTCGCATTAGTGGCGAACCACAGCGTGAACTGGCCGCTGACCTTACCGCCCCGCTCACTGTCCGGGATGACGTCGATCGAGTGCGACTCGATCTCTCCCCCAATCGGCCCGCCGCCGCCGACCTGCTCCGACACCTCAGTCATCGTGGCCCCTTCCGGGGGTTAGTAGTGGATATGTCCTTCGTCGGCATTGACAGTTGAGCCAGTAACCGAATCGGCCAGCGGGCGGACTCGGTCCGGCATTCAGAGCTCTTGGGGCGTCATTCCGCTGCCCGCGATGGCGGGCGAGGCGTGATCCGAGACGGGCGAGACTGGAGGGCCGGCGATCGGTAGATCGCCGCTACGTACTTGGCTTGGTATCCAGAGAGTACGGCTACCATACTAGTTGGTCAAGAGCCTGATCAGCCGAAATGTGGCTGTAGCTCAGGGGAAACATCGATCATTCGACGACCGGTCGGTCATGGCCCATCGGATGCTGTCCGGATTACCATGTCAGATCCAGATCCGCGAATGAGCACGAATAAGGCTGACCAAGCGCACCGCGCCCGGCACCAAAGGGAGCCGCGGCGTAGCCGCTGGCGCCAACGGCATAGATAAGCGGCCAGCCCAGGGCGGCCGCGATCGGCTACAGGGCGAACTTGTGCAGGACCTCGTCCGCCAGTTCCAGTCGACCCTGCTGCACGTGCGTACGCATCGCGGCCTCCGCGGCGTGGGCGTCGCGGGCTCGGATGGCGCCCACGATCGCCCGGTGCTCGGCCAAAGACCGTTCCATCCGGCCTTCCCGCCTGGTCACGATCAACGACAGCAGACCGCGGTGCAACTGCTGCATGAGCAGGCGGTAATAATCGGCCAGCGGGCCGTTACCGGAACCCTGCATGATCAACTCGTGCAACCGCTCGTCGGTGGCGCTATACCCCTCGGCGTCACCGCGCTCAGCGGCGTCGGCCATGGCGAACATCACCTCACCGAGCAGGGCGACGATCTCGTTGCTGCCACGATTGGCGCACAACCGGGCGGCCATGCACTCTACTGCCTCGCGGACCTCGTAAAGATCGAGGATCTCGGGCCGGCTGAGACGCCGGACGAACGTCCCTCGCCGATGCTCAATAGCAACGAAGCCGGAGGCTTCCAGCTCCTTGAGTGCCTCCCGCACCGGCATCCGGCTCACGCCGAATCGCTGGGCTAGCCGCGCCTCGGAGAGCTTCTCGCCGAAGGCGATCATTCCGGAGGCGATCTCCTGCCGCAGTTGCGAGGCGATGACGTCTTTCATCGACCCCTTCCCGGCGGCGACGGGAACTGTCCGCCCGGCCGGGGCGGCATCCGGCCTCGAAGGCGACACCGGACTGGCGTCGGAGCGTGCCTCAGACCTAGTCATGAGACCGTGATCCATCCCTTCATCGGCACGAGCGTCGCGTTCTAGCATGAACAGCCGCGACCCCCTCTGGCTACCATACCAATCGCGCCTCGCAGCCGAGGCCAATCTGACATGGTAACCCGGACGGCCTCCAATGGGCCATGGTCGGCGGGCCATCGGATGGTCGATGTTTCCCCTGAGCTACAACCTTATTTCGGCTGATCAGGCTCTTGACCAACTAGTATGGTAGTCGTACTCTCGGGATACAACCAAGCCACGTAGCGGTGATCTA
>JAWWPV010000770.1:0-13190 GCA_033854775.1 Trebonia sp. | reverse complement strand
GGCGGCGAACGCCTCCGCCGCCGCATCCTCGGCCGCTTCCAGGTCGCCGAGCCGCCGCGCCAGCGTCGCGACGACCGTGGCCCATTCCTCGCGGAACGCCCGTTCGAGCCGGGCCGCTCCGGCTACTCGGTCAGGGCCCGCTGCCACGGCAGTCCGGAAGCCGACGCGCGGACTTCGATCGTCATCCCCTCGTTGACCGGCATCCGCCGCGCCCAGTCGATCGCCGTGTCGAGGTCGTCCACGTCGACCACGTAGAACCCGAGCAGGTGCTCCTTGGTCTCCATGAACGGCCCGTCGGTGACGAGCCAGTCCTCACCCTTGGCGCGCACGCTCGTAGCGGTCTCGCTGTGCGTGAGCTGCTCCGCCCCGACGAGCACGCCCGCCGCTCGCGCCGCCCTGGTGTAGTCAACCCACGGCCCGTGCTCCGGGTCGGCGGCGTTCCGTGCCTGGTCGAGGTTCGCGCCGTACTCATCCGCCGCGGCCGGCGAGTAAATCAGCAGTGCGTACTTCATGAAAAGCCTCCCGTGTCATGGTTCCCCATAACTACGGCGCGGGCCGCCGCTTATCGACAGGCCGCGGGACTTATTTTGGAAATTGTCACCGCGTCGTAGTCGCGATCGTCCTGCTGTGGCAGCGCTCATCGTCGGACTACTTCCGCGCCCCGCGCTACCAGTGACGGCACGGGGCACCGCGACGGCGGGCTGTCGGCGGGCTACGCGGCCAGGAACTTGCTGATGGTCGCCGCGACCGCCTCGGGCTGGTCAGCCTGCAGCACGTGACCGCAGTCGTCGATGATCTCGACCTGGCTGCCCGCGATCGCGCGGCCGAACTCCGCCGCGTAGGCGACGGGGACCAGCGCGTCCTGGCGGCCCCAGGCGACAAGCGTCGGAACGGCGACCCGGTGCAGCCGGCGGCCAAGGCCGAGGTCGGGGATCGGCCAGGCGAACTTGGTGGTGCACCCGACGTTCCATGCCTGCTGCGCGATCGCCGCGGGAATCAGCGCCGGGTCGGCGGGCGGCGCCGTCATCGCCCGGGCACCGGGGCCCTCCGGGTGCGCGAACCGGTACTTCGGCAGCTGCTCCGGCGGCCCCGACACCATCTCCACGAGGGGGATCGGCGCGTCGTCACGCCATAGGCCGAACGGCGCGAGCAGCACGAGCCTGGAGAAGATGCGGGGGAAGGTGGCGGCCAGGTCCGCCGCCACCATGCCGCCGTACGACTCGCCGACCGCGACCGGGCGCTCCAGGCCGAGCGCGCGGATCAGCTCCTCGTAGGCGAGCATCAGCTCCTCGTAGGCGAGCATCAGCTCCCAGAACGTCCGTACCTCGTCGATCGCCCGGGGATCGCCTGGCGAGGTGCCCGGGTGCTCCGGCGCGTACACGGTGTGCTGGCCGGCGAGCTGGTCGAGCAGCGGTTCCCAGGCCAGGCCGGACAGCGCGTGGAAGAAGACCAGCGGAGGTCCCTCGCCCGCCACCTTGACGTGCAGGTTCAGCCGCCCGCCGCAGATCCGTACCGCCTCGTCGCGCACGGGTGCCGCGTTCGCCGCCATCATGCCTCCCCGCCTGGCACCGCGCCCGAGGCGGCACCCGCCGTCGGCCGCGCGTTCCCCTTGCCCTGGGCCTGCGGCCACCAGTGGTTGACCCAGCCCTCGTCGTCCCAGATCGGCCGCAGCCGGGGCAGTACCTGCTCGGCGAACATCGAGATGTTCTTCTCGGCCAGGGCGCGGGGCATCGTGCCGTTCTGGAGCATGACGATCAGGTTGCCGATCCGGAACTCGCGCACGAACGCCTCGATCTGGTCGGCGACCGTGGCCGGGCTGCCGACGATGGCGACCTGGGTGTCGATGATCTCCTTGTAGGTCGCGGTCCGCATCCGCGCGAGCATCCCCTGGGGCCCGCCGCCGCGCAGCATGGCCTCGATCGCGGCGGGCTCGGCGTAGCCGGGCACGGCCATCGCGGTGCCGGGGATCGCGCCGAGGCCGTTGCGGTAGAGCGACAGGAGATGGCTGGCGTACTCCCTCTCGGCGCGCTCGTCGGTCTCGGCGACGGCGGCGACCTGGAGGAAGGCAAGCCGGTACGGGTTGCGGTCGCGGCCCATCTCCTCGGCCATGTCCCAGTACCGGTCGAAGACCTGACGCCCGACGAGCTTCGGCCCGTCCCAGCTCAGGTAGGTGAACGCGTAGTCGTTGCGGAGGATGTCGCGCAGCGTCCCCGGCGTGCCGCCCCCTGGCACCCAGACGGGCGGGTGCGGCTGCTGTATGGGCCGCGGCCAGATGTTGACCTGGCCGTACTTTTCGAACCTGCCGTTCCATGGGAAGGGCTCCCTGGCCGACCAGGCCTTCAGGATCAGCTCCCGGTGCTCGCGGGCGCGCTCCCTGGTCTCGATCGCGGGCACGGCGCCGTTGAGGTTGGCGTCGTAGCTTAGCCCGGCGGGGAACCCGGCGATCAGCCGTCCGCCGCTCATGCAGTCGAGCAGCGCGTACTCCTCGGCGATCTTCAACGGCTCCCTGGTCTTGCCGAGCGAGCGTCCAAGAACGGTGATCGCGATATCGAGCCCCTCGGCCTGCGCGGCACACGCGACCGCCATGGCCAGCAGGGTCGGGTTGGGCGAGACATCGTAGGACGACTGGCTGTGCTCGGTCACCCCGATCCCGTCGAAGCCGGAGCGCGCCGCGAGCATCAGCTCCGCGTACGCCGAGTAGAGCGACTCCTGCATCCGGGCGGGGTCGACGACGTCGTAAGGCGCCGTCACGACCGAGCTGTAACGCTCACCGAAGTCCTCAGGTATGTAGCGATACGGCACTTGCTCAAACAGGCTGACCTTCACACCGGCCTCCTCGCCGCGCTCCCGACCCCAGCGGATCACAGCTCGGAGACCATGACAATCCCAGACCCTGGCTTGCGTGTCTGAGGCGCGCCTTTACGCCCTGAACAAGGTTTACGCGCTCACCCGCAGACCAGCGTGCCGGCCGGCCAGGTAACCCATTGTCATCCCGATGCCCAGCGTGGCGCCTGGGCCGGGGTAGGCATCGCCGGTCCAGAACGCGGCCGCGTTGCCGACCGCGTAGAGGCCGGGAACAGGGCCGCCGTCCTGCTTGCGCACCACGGCGTTCGCATCGGTGACCGGGCCGCCTTTGGTGCCAATCGTGCCGGCCAGCACGCGGACCGCGTAATAGGGCGGTTCGGTGAGCGGGCCCAGGTTCGGCTCCTGGCCCGCCCAGGGGTCGCCGCCGTAGCGGTCGTAGGGGCTGGCGCCGCGGCCGAAGTCCGGATCGTCGCCCTTCGCGCAGCCTTCGTTCCACCGGCTGACCGTTCGCTCAAGGCCATCCGGGTCGACGCGGATAGCGGCCGCTAGCTCGCGCGGTGACGCGGCGCGGGCGACCCAGGCGGGGACCTCCTGGCCGGGAACGATCCCGGGCAGCGGGTAGCGTCGGCGGAAGCCCTCGTCGAAGATCATGTAGGCCGGGTCGTTGGGGTAGTCGCCCGCGGCGCCCGCGTGCATCGCCTTTCCCACGTCGTTGTAGGGGCTGGCCTCGTTGACGAAGCGCGCGCCGGCGGCGTTCACCATGATCTGCCGCGGCACCGAGCGTTCCCTGATCAGCGACCGGTAGCAGGGTGCGCCGTCCACCTCCTCGCCGGGGATGGCAAGCATCGGCATCCACCAGCCCTCGGCCAGGTTGTCGGTCGCCGCGCCGAGCCGCGCCGCGATGCGGAGCGCATCGCCGGTGTTGCCGGGAGGTGCGCCAGTCGCCCGTTGCGGGCCAGGCAGCCAGCTGGCACGCAATGCCTCGTCCCAGTCGAATCCCCCGGTCGCGAGGATCACCGCCCTGGCTTCGACCGGGGTGACGACGTCGCCCCGCGCCACGGTGGCGCCGACGACAGCCCCGGTTCCGTCCAGCGTGACGTCGGTCAGCCGGGCCTCGATCTCCACCGAGACGCCGGCCGTGACGGCACCGTCGAGCAGGGCGGCGACCAGGGCGACGCCGTTGGTCCTGATGCCGTCACGCTCCCGGCGGCGCAGCAGGGGCCGGTCGAACCGGACCGGGTACCGCCACCGCTCCCACTCAGCGTGCGTCATGGGGACATAGCCCGGTGGCGTGCGTACCAGCCGGGCCATCGGCGTCAGCGCGGACAAGTCGACGGGAAGCATGTCCAGGCAGCGACCGCCTAGCGTCGCGCCTGGCAGGTCCGGATGGTAGTCGGGGTAGGTCGCGCAGGCGACGAACCGGTGCGGGGTGTTCTCCTCGATGAACCGGGCCATGGCCGGCGCGCTCGCGATGAACGCCTCGGTCAGGTGCGCGTAACGGCCAGGGAGCAGCGCGCTCAGGTAGCTGCGGGCCGCGTCCCGGCTGTCGCCGGCGTTCTGCGGCAGGTGGTTCGCCGGGATCCAGACGCGGCCGCCGGATAGCGCGCTCGTCCCGCCGAGGCTGGCGGCGCGCTCGATAAGCAGGACGCTGGCGCCGCCGGCCGCGGCCGCGAGCGCCGCGGTGAGCCCGCTGGCACCGCTGCCCGCCACGAGGACGTCGACCTTCAGCTGCACTGTCTTACTCCTGAGACGAGGACCAGCCGGCGGCCTCGAGCGCGGTCAGGTCGTTTTTCAGCCGGGGAACCGGGTCTTCACCGTCGGCTAGCTCGTAAACGGTAGGTCCGGTGAAGCCGGCGATGGCGAGCGCCGCGGCGAATCCCGCGAAGTCGACGTCGCCGCGGCCGACCGAGGTGTGCGCCCAGCGCGTCCGCCACGTGTCGCTGACGTGCGCCAGGGCCAGGTAAGGCGCGAGCCGTGCGACGCCTTCGGCCGGGTCCTCCTGCGCGAGTGCGTTGGCGACGTCATAGGTGACACGCAGGCTGGGCGTGTCCCACTGCCGCACCACGTCGAGCAGCTCGGCCGACGTGCCCAGGTACCCGTAGGGGCTGTTCTCCAGGGCTATCGTCACGCCAAGCTCGGCCGCGCGCGCCGTGAGGCGGGCCAGTGCGTCGTCGAGCACGGCGCGGGCGGCGTCGCCGGGAACCGGGGCGAGCTGGTGGCGGCGGCCGGGCACGGCCACGGCATACGGGGCGCTAAGGTCGGCCGCCAGCTCGATCTCGGCGATGAGTTGCCGCACGCTCACCTCCCTGAGCTCCGGGTTGGTGCTGATCAGGTTGATGTCGACGAAGGTCGGGTTGACCGAGACCACCCGGAGGCCGAGGCGGCGCAGCAGGCGGGCCAGCTCAAGCCGCTCGTAACGGTCGAAGTGCCGGGTAAAGAGGTGCGGCGGCGCGGTGGTCAGCTCGATCGCGCGCAGGCCGTGCTGGCTGAGCGCGCGCAGCGCGTCGGCCAGCGGCGCGCGGTTCAGCCAGCCGAACGTGCAGCCGGCCAGGGGCAGGCCGCTCACCGCGTACCGCCGCCGGCACCGGGCCTGGTGAGCTTGAGCAGCTCCGCGACGTCGGGCACTTCGTCCAGGTGGGTGAGCCTGCCAAGCAGGTCCGCGGCGGCGTCCCCGATCCGCGGCGTCGCGTAATTGAGGAACTTCTCGTGAACGAGCCGCTCCGGCGCGGGGCGCTGCGGCGTGCCGAGCGCATGGTCCTGGCGCAGCACACGGGTGCCGCCATCGCGGGTCCTGATCGTCACCTCGACCGCGCCGCGCGGGACGCTGTCGTCGGGCAGGAAGCTGACGCGCTGCGCGATGAACGCGGTCAACTCCGGATCCGTGCGGTGCTCCGGGGTGGTCAGGTCGATGCCGAACCGGCCGTGGAGGATCGTCGCGGCCGCCGTGTAATGGAACGAGAGCAGCGCCTCGAAGGTGCCCGCGGGCTGGGCGACGCCCCGGTGCGCCACGTAGACCGGCGGCGGGACGCGGATCTCCACCGCGCTGATGTCGGGCGCGGCGGGCAACTCCCGCTCTCCCGTCATTAGCGCGGTGAGCAGGGCCTGAACCGGTGTCGCGCCGGGCCACAGCCGGATCGAGATCTGCTCGAGCTCCCAGTCGAGGCCAAGGTCCTTGAGGGCGAGGCCAGGCTGGCCGGGAGCATAGGCATGCAGCAGCCCGCCGTCCGGGGTCTCGAAGGGTTCGGCGGACGCCTCGAAGCCCTCGCGGGCAAGCACCGCGGCGAGCAGGCCGGCCGCCGCGCCACGTGCCTGGTGGAACTTCACCGCCGTAGTCGGCCAGGAGGCGAACGTGCCCGCCGCCTGGCTTACCGCCAGGCTCATCGCCGTACGCAGCCCGGCCTCGTCGAGGCCGAGCAGCAGCCCCGCGGCGGTGGCCGCGCCGACCGGGCCGATCACTCCCGGTGAGTGCCAGCCGCGCCGGCGGAACTCGGCGTAGTCGATGGCGCGCAGCAGCCGGCTGGCCACCTCAAGGCCGGCGGTGATCGCGGTGTGCAGCGCGGTGCCCGAGGCGTGTTCGGCCTCGGCCACGGCGAGCGCGGCCGGGACGACCTCGGGGGTGAGATGACAGTGCGAGGGGATGTAGACGTCGCAGGCCGTGATCGCGGTGCTCAGGTAGGCGTTCGCCAGGACCGCGGTTAGCGGGGGCGCGGCGCAGTCGTCCCCGATGACGGTGGTGGTATCGCCGAGACCGGGCTGACCGCCAAGGCGGCGGGCCGCGGTGAGCACCCGCGGCGTCTCCTCGGCGTCCCAGCCGGCCAGCGCGCAGCCGATGGCGTCCAGCGTCAGGGTCGTAACGTGCCCCGCGGCCGCGGGGGTGATGTCGTCCGCGCGCAGGCCGCGGGCGAACCTGGCGAGGCCGGCCGCGAGCGGGAGCGCTGGCGCCGGCCCGGCCTGCGGGCTCGGCGCGGTCACCGGGTACCCGGCGCGATCACGAGGGATTTCAGGTAGGTCATGGCCTCCGCGGCGTACAACGGGCCCTCCCGGCCGGTGCCCGACTCGCCGATGCCGCCATACGGCAGCTGGTCGAGCCTGAAGTTCGAGGACCGGTTCACGACGACGCTGCCCACCCGCAGCTCGCGGAAGCAGCGGGCCGCGTTGTCGAGCGAGCTGGTGAACACCGCGGCCTGCAGCGCGAACGGGGTGCTGTTCGCCGCGTCGATCGCCTCGTCGAGCGTGCCGTAGGCCTCAATGATGACGACCGGCGCGAAGACCTCGTCGCAGTACAGCGGCAGGCCGTGGTCAACGTGGGTGAGGACCGTGGGGGCGATGACCGCCCCGTTCCTGGTTCCGCCGGTGTGCACGACCGCGCCCTTGGCCCTGGCCTCCGCGATGGCCGCCTCGACCCGGCGGGCGGATGCCTCGTTGATCAGCGGGCCGATGCTCGTCGCGTCGTCCATCGGGTCGCCGAGTGGCAGGGCGGCGGCGCGTTCCGCGAGGGCCGCGGCGAACGCGTCGTGCTGGTCGCGGTGCACCAGGATCCGCTGCACGGAGTTGCAGCTCTGCCCGTTGTTTGAGAAGCCGCCACTGACGCACTCGCGCACGGCGAGCTCAAGGTCGGCGTCGGGGCAGACCAGGTTCGCCGAGTTGCCGCCAAGTTCGAGCAGCACCGGGCGGGTTCCCGCCGCGGCCCTGATCGCCCGCCCGGCCGCCACTCCGCCGGTGAAGCTGATCAGGTCGACGAGCGGGCTGGCGAGCAGCGCCGCTCCGGTGTCCGCGCCGCCGGGCAGGACGCCGATCGCCCCGGCCGGGAAGCCGGCCTCGGTGAGGATCTCGGCGAGCCGTAGCGCGGGCGCCGGCGCCTGCGGGGCGGGCTTGACGATCACGCAGTTCCCGGCCGCGAGGGCCGGGCCGACCTTGTGCGCGACCAGGTTGAGCGGCGCGTTGAACGGCGTGATGGCCGCGACGGTGCCGACCGGCCTGCGGGCGAGCACCGTCGTGACGCCCTCACCGCCCGGCATCAGGTCGGCCGGGGGGCTGGCCGCGGCTAGCGTTTCCGCCGCGGACGCGGACGCGCGCAGCGTCCATGGCACGCGGCTCGCCTCCCGCTTGGTGTGGGAGATGACCTTGCCGGTCTCGGCGGTGATCTCCCGCGCCAGGTCGGCGGCGCGGGTCTGCAGGAGGTCGGCGGCCGCCCGCAGGAGCCGGGCCCGCTGGTGGACCGGCATCGCGGCCATCTCCTGCTGCGCGCTCGCGGCGGCGGAGACGGCGTCGGCGACCGTGCCGGCGTCGGCGCGGCCGACCCGGGCGACGACCCGGCCCGCGTAGGGCTCGACGAGATCGGTGAACTCGGCAACCTCGACATACCGGCCGCCGATGAACGGCAGCAGCCGCGCGGAGTCGTTTCCCTTCATCGTCACTGCCAGCCGTAGTCGGGCATCGGGCCCGCCAGCGGCGGCAGGTCCCAGCTCCCGGTCGCGGGCGCCGCGGTCGTGGAGTCGACCCGCACGTCAAGGACGGTCGGCCGGTCCGACTTGATCGCGGCCTCCACCGCGTCCGCCACCTCGTCGGGGCTGTCGATGCGAGAGCCGTCCGCGCCCATCGCCCGGGCGATCGCCGAGATGTCGGTGCTGTAGAGCTCGCCGGTCGCGCCGCGCCTGAACCGGGTGGCGATCTCCCGGTCGGTGCCGAAGAAGGTCGCCTGCTGGCCGCGGATCGAGCCGTAGCCGGTGTTGTTCCACACCACCCAGACAGCGGGGATGTCGTACTCGACGGCGGTCGCCACGGCGTTGGCGTGCATCAGGAAGCAGCCGTCGCCGCAGACGGTGACCGCCGGGCTGCCCGGCGCGGCGAGCTTGGCGCCGATGACGCCGCCGACGCCGAACCCCATCGCGGCGAACCCCCATGCCTGGAGCAGCCGCCCGCGCGGCGGCGCGGCGAATTGCTGGAGCAGCCAGTTGTGGTGGATGCCCACGTCAGCGAGGACGATGGCGTCGTCGGGTATGGCGCGCTGCAGCTCGGCGACGAGCCGGTCCGGCCTGATGGGCACCGCCGTGTCGGCCTGCCTGACCGCGATGTCCGCCTCCCACTGCCGCTTCCACGCGAGGGTCTCGCGCAGCCAATGGTCGCGGGCCGGAGGCGGGTCGCCGGTGGCCGTGGCGAGCAGTCCCGCGGCGAACTCCGCTGCGTCCGCGATGACCGCCAGGTCGGGCTGGTAGTTCCTGCCGATCTCCTGCGGGTCGATGTCCACGTGGATGAGCCGGGAGGGCGGGATGCTGTAGGTGACCCCGGGAATCCAGGAGCTGGTCGCCCGGTCGTCGAAGCGGGTGCCGAGCGCGAGGATCACGTCGGCGCTGCGGGCCGCCTTGTTCGCGGCGTACGTGCCGTTCCTGCCAGTCGGACCGAGGCACAGGTCGTCCGCCTCGTCGAGCACGCCCTTGCCTAGCGGCGTCGTCACGACCGGAATCCTCAGTCCCGCCGCCAGCTCGCGGATCAGCGCCCTGGCTCGTGGCGCCATGGCCCCGCCGCCCGCCACGATGACCGGGCGCTCGGCGGCGGCGAGCAGTTCGGCCGCCCGGCGCAGCGCCTGCGCGGACGGTGCCGGCGGCGCGACGACCTCGGGCCGCCACAGCGGCACCTCCGCGTCATCGCCGAGCTCTTCGACGAAGACGTTGAGCGGCACGTCAAGGTTGACCGGCCCGGGGCGGCCCGAGGTCATGAGGGAGAACGCCTGGCTGAGCATGACCGGCAGCATCTCCGGCCGCACCGCCTGGAAGCTCCGCTTGACGTATTGCCTGATCGCCCCGGGGAAGTCGCCCTGGAAGTACTTGCCGGACTCCTGGAACGGGCCCCGGTTGAACTGCGACGTCGGCACGTTCCCGGTGATCGCGAGGATCGCCGACGAGTCGTACATCGCGCCGGCGATGGCCATCATGATGTTCACCGAGCCTGGCCCGCAGGAGGTGTAGGTGGCGATCGGCCGGCCGGCCACCCGGTAGTACGCATCCGCGATGAACCCGGCGACGCGCTCGTCGTGAGCGGAGATGGTCGTGATGTCGGCCTGCCGGTCGTAGGCGGCGTCGAGGAGCCCGAGGATTCCATGACCGCAGACGCCCACGAGGTAGGGAACCCGCTGCTTAACGAGATAGTCAACGATGACGTCGGCGCCGCGACGGCCCATGCGCACCCCTCAGTTATGGCATTGCATACCGCTGTACACAGCACAGTAGAAGCGGGTCCCATGGGTGTCAAGAATGCAGTTTTACGGCGGATGCCCGATTCTCAGTGCGAGGTAAGTTCCGCCGTGCCGTTCCTGATCATGTCGATCCGTACGTCGCGGGACGCCTGCATGTGCCGCATCGCCACCTCGGCGGCACGGTCGGGCTCCTGGTCGCGGATCGCCTCTAGGAGCTGCCGGTGTTCCTCAAGCGCTTCCTCCCACCGCCCGTGGCGCTGGTAGGTGGTGGCCGGGTAACGGCGCAGGTGAACCGCGAGGCGCTCGAGGAGGTCCACGAGCGTGCGATTGCGCGAGGCCTGCCAGATGGCGCGGTGGAAGGAGCGGTTGATCTCGGCGAGCTCCAGCGGGGTGGCCCCTTTCGCCTCCGCCATGCTCCCGAAGATCCGGTCCAGGGTAGCGAGGTCGTAGTCGCTCCTCTTGGCGGCCGCGTCCCTGGCGGCGGCCGCCTCGAGGATCGTGCGGACGCCATAGATCTCAAGCACCTCTTCTGAGCTCGTCTGCCGCACCCGCATTCCGCGGTTGACCCGCTCAAGCACCCCGTCCTGCTCGAGCATCCGCAGCGCCTCGCGGATCGGCGTCCTGCTGACGCCGAAGCGCTTGCCGAGCGCGGTCTCGACGAGGACCTCGCCGGGGCGGAGACGGCCTTCAAGCACTTCCTCGAGCAGTTGATGGTAGAGCGACGGCACCTTGACCCTCCGTAATTCTTCCCGCGCACGGCCCGCCGTTTCCGGGCCGGGCGGCACCGGGCCGCGCGGCGAGCCCATGCCCAGATGATAGGCCAGCTTGGGTGCACAGCCGCATACACGTTGGTGGATGCGCCGTTGACCGTAACAATTCAGAAACGTTACGGCAATGTGACATTAGTCGGGTAAGCGGCGCAAAGGCCGCTTTGTAGGGCTTGTCGGGGATCTTGACGCAGTGCATACTGCGGTATACCTTCGGGTTAGTTTCGAACGCATAGCCGCTTTCGGGGTCATTTGCGGCCAAAAACGAGACCCGCTGACCCCGTGCGCTCACGTGTGCGCTCGATTGCTGCGGAGGGGCTAAATGAAACGCAGAATCAACCCGCAATCCCGCCCTCGACAATTCAGCGCTCCCGGTGCCTTGCCTGCGCCCGCGACAGCCAGGAACGGCACCGGCGGCAATGACGGCACCGCTTGCCCGGCACCGGCCGCCAGGCGGGCCGGCCCCAGGCGCACGCTGCCCGTCCCCTGTACCGGTGCCCGACCGGAGGTCAGAGAAGACCCATGAGTAACTTGCTGCTCGGGGTGGGATTCGGACTGGTTACCGCGGCCATTCTCGCGCTCGCGACAGTCCCTCTCTCCCTCCAGATGAGCGTGGCGCGCATTCCGAACTTCGCGCACGGGGAGTTCCTGACGGCAGGCGCGTACGCCGCTTATGTCGTCAACGAGCACGGCGGCAACTTCTGGCTGTCCGCCCTGGCCGCCGCGGCCGCGGGCGGCGTCGTCGCCTTCCTGATGAACACCCTGCTGCTCCAGCCGTTCGCGCGGCGCAAGCCCAAGCTGCTCATCCTCTTCATCCTCACGATCGCGGCCAGCCTGATCATCCAGAACGTGATCTTGCTGTTCTTCGGCGGCAACAGCCTCGCCTACAACCTGCCGCAGAGCGCGCCGCACAAGATCGGGCCGTTCCTGCTCACCAGCCTTAACCTGCTCACCTTCGGCCTTGCGGTCGTGCTGATGATCGCGGTGCACGTCCTGCTGAAATACACCAAGTTCGGCAAGGCACAGCGAGCGGTGTCCGACAGCAGGGACCTGGCCCGGGTCACCGGCATCAACAGCGAACGCGTCATTGCGCTGACCTGGCTGATCGACGGCGTCATCGCGGGCTTCGCCGGCTTCCTGCTCGGCATCAGCTCGGGGACGCTCTCCCCGACGCTCGGTCAGGGCTACCTGCTGGTGATCTTCGCCGCGGCCATCCTCGGCGGCATCGGCAAGCCCTATGGCGCGATGGCCGGGGCACTGGTGATCGGGCTGGCCATGGAGATCAGCGCGCTCTACATCCCCGCCTCTTACAAGGAGGCGGTGGCGTTCGGCCTGCTGATCCTCACCCTGCTCGTGCGGCCGAACGGCATCTTCGCCGCGCCGAGGGCAGCCACGGCGGCAGGAGCGACGGCATGAGCCAGTACCTGATCGGACTCGCGAGCACCGGGGTCATCTTCGCGATCATCGCGCTCGCGCTCAACGTCCGCTGGGGCTGGGCGGGCGAGTTCGACATCGCCTTGTTCGCCTTCGTGGCGATCGGCGCCTACGTCTACTCCGTCGTCACGCTGCCGCCGAGCACCCTGCCGCCGCCCGGCGGCTACATCCTCGGGCTGCACTGGCCGTTCCTGCTCGGCGTGGTCGCCGCCGTGGTGGTGGCCGGCCTGCTGTCGGCAATAGCGGGGGCGGTCGCGCTGAGAAAGCTGCGCGACGACTACTTCGGCATCACCACGCTGGCCATCACCCTCATCCTGGCCCTGGTCATCGGCACGTACACCCCGCTGTTCGACGGCTATGAGGGACTCTACGGCATGCCGCAGCCGCTCTCCTCGATCGGCCGCTTTGGCCCGGACGGCGGCAACTACCTCATCATCTGCGTCGTCGCGCTGGTGCTGACCTACCTGGTACTCGAACGGCTCGGCAAGAGTCCCTTCGGCCGGACCGTCAAGTCGGTCCGCGAGGACGACACCGCCTCGGCCGCCTTCGGCCGGAACGTGTACCTGGTCAAGCTCAAGGCCTACATCCTCGGCGGCTGCGTCGCCGGCCTTGGCGGCGCGCTGCTCGCCGCGTACATCACCGCCTTCAACCCCTACGGCTGGACTCCCACGGAGACCTTCCTCATCTACGCGGCGATCTTCATCGGCGGCACGGGCAACTCCCTCGGCGTCATCATCGGCGCGTTCTTCGTCGAGGTCGGGGTCCAGGAGGTCACCCGTTACATCCCGCAGATCGGGCACAACGCATCCAGCGGCGACGCGATCAGGCTCGTCGTGATCGGGCTGCTGATCGTCGCGATCCTGTGGTTCCGGCCGCAGGGCATCCTGCCCGAGCGACGGGCAAGAGACCGGCTGGCCGCGGCGGGAGCCGGCGCCGGGCTCCTGACGGTGCCCGGCTTGGCCGCGCGGATCGCGGCGCCGTGGTCCCGCCGG